>JAEZRD010000089.1 GCA_023440975.1 Methanobacteriota archaeon
GTGTAGCAGGAAGTATTTTTAGCATAAGTTTATACTTACAATCAATAGCAAAAGTAGATGCATTCACCAATGGACTAGTCTTAATGCCATTAACCCTTGGATTACTTATATTCAGCCTATTTTCAACAAAACTAACAAAATACTTATCACATAAAAGAATCATAACCATAGGATTTATATTAAGCATAATTGGATTACTATTTTTAAGAACAAGATTTGGATTAAACCTAAACCTTTACACATTAATACCAGGAATGTTTATATTTGGATCTGGAATGGGACTAATAATATCACTAAGTCTAGATTCAAGCTTATTAGGGGTTAAAGATGAAAACCACACAGGAGCATCAGGATTCTTAACAACAGGAGCAAACTTAGGATCATCCGTTGGAACAGCATTAATAGGAACAATCTTAATACTTGGATCAGTATCAGGACTACACTCAGCAATCAACACATACTATCCTAACCAAATAACAAACCAACAATTCAAAAGCAACCTAGCATTATACTTCCAAAAAATGGGGAATGTAAACATAACAACCCTAAAAGGAAAAGAAACAATAGGAGCACAAATAATAAACACTGTAATACACCAAGCTATGTTCACAGCTCTTGATGCAATGATAGTTATAATGATAATTGGCCTAATCTTATCATTATTCCTTAAAGAAAAAACTGACCTTAAAAAAAATTAAATAGTAAACCCTTTTATTCAAAGATAACCAAATAACTATTAAAGGAGGTTTTATGTAAAATGGAAGATAAAGATTATATAATTATTGCATTAATCTTAATTGTTGTTGCTGCAGGATGTGGAATGGCATACTTATATTTCACCCAAAATAACTCCAACAATGGGGATACTGTAGTGAATAATGTTAATACTGTTCAAAATAACACTACAGCTACAAGTTCATCTGGTTCTAGTAGTAGTTCTTCTTCAAGCCACCACTCAAGCAGTAGTGGATCTAGTGTAGTAAGTGAACAGACAGTAAACATCAATGGTAATGATTATAATCGTGTTTATTATAGTGATGGTTCATATAAAACATATGGTACAGTTTCAGGTAAATTATACCAAAACACTCACGATAGTGAACCAATAGATCAACAACCATATGATTATAAAATTTAAATAAACTTTTTTTTTTAATCTTTTTTATAAAATATAAAGGTGATATGTAAAAATGGAGAATAAAGATTATATTATAATAGCATTAGTAGCTGTAATAATTGTTGTACTAGCCGGTGCTGCCTATGCAGTAATAACTTCAAATTCTAATGGAAATTCAGTTATTAATAATATAAATAATGCATCAAATAACACTACTAATAATACAACTCTTAATGGTACAGCAACTTCAAGTAGTTCTAGTTCTGGTTCAAGTAGTGGTTCAGTAAGTCATTCTTCAAGTTCAGATTCTGATAATAGTGGATTATCAAGTGATGTAACAGATGGTGAATGGCATTATAATGGTCAAGCAGATGATGGATCTTATTATAGATGGGTTCATGGATCTGATGGATACGATCGCCAATATGATGATAGTGGAAATCTCATTGGTGGTGGAAATGCTAAAGATCAGCAATATTTACAAAATAAATATGGAGAATGTTAATTTTTAATTTTCTTTTTTTCTTTTTTTTAATTTTAGTACTTTTGTAAGGTATATCTTATAAATTTTGTATTTTTCATGTTTTTGTAAGGTATATCTTATAAAAATTTTAAGTTCTATTTTTTTAAATTTTTTTTTTTTAATATATTAGTAAAGACATATATAATTAATATATGAACGATTCTAAAACTAAGGGTGTCAATGTTATAACTGGAGACCCTCATAAAGCTATTAGGAATCAAAGTATTCCTCTTATTTTAAGTATGCTTTTAATGATGGCTTATAATGTTGTTGATAGTATATGGGTTGCTGGTTTAGGCACTGTTCCTTTAGCTGCATTAGGTTTTATCACTCCTTTGTTCATGATTAATATTGGTATTGGTAATGGTATGGGTGCTGGTGTTACTAGTCTTATTGCTCGTAGTATTGGTGCTGATGATAAAGTTCAAGCTGAAAATGCAGGATTGCATGGTTTGCTTATTGGTGTAATTATTAGTATTGTTATTCCAGTTATTATTTTAATTATTATTAAACCTTTATTGGTTCTTATGGGGGCTCATGAGGTTTTTAATCAGGCTTATCAGTATGCTTGGATTGTTTTTATTGGTAGTTTTAGTTTTTATTTCCCTGCTATTGGTTCTGCAATTCTCAGGGGTGAAGGGGATGTTAATCGTGCTACTGTGGCTATGGCTGTTACAGCTGTTTTAAACATTGTTTTAGATCCTATTTTCATTTATATTCTAAATTTAGGTATTGCTGGTGCTGCTTATGCTACTGTAATTTCAAGTTTTATTAGTTTACTTGTTATTTTTTATTGGATATTAGTTAAGAAAAACACTTATCTACAATTGAATTTGAAAGATTTTAAGTTTAATCCTCAAATTGTTAAAGATATTATTCTTGTAGGATTACCTGGTAGTGTTGAGCAAATTATAACTCAAAGTGTTGGTTTGTTTAATGTTTCAGTTTTAGCTATGGTTGCTGGTACAACTGCTGTTGCAGTTTTCACTGCTGGTTGGAGAATAGTGACTATTGTGCTTGTTCCTAATATTGGTATTGCTACAGCAGCATTAACAGTTGCGGGTGTTGCTTTTGGTTCTCATAATTTTGAAAATTTAAAGGATACTTATTATTATAGTTCTAAATTAGCACTACTTATTAGTGTAATATTGGCTGTTCTTATTTTTGTTTTTGCACCACAAATTAGTATTATATTCTCATATACTAGTGCTTCTGCTCAACTTTTAACTCCTATTGCGGAATTCTTACGTGTTGAGTGTTTCCTATTTATTTTAACACCTATTGGTATTTGTGCAGCTTACATGTTCCAAGGTGTAGGTAAAGGTATTATGAGTTTATACTTAACTATAGTTCGTCAATTGATACTTACAGTATTTTTTGTTTGTCTTTTAACATTTGTTCTTGGTTTTGGTGAGCAAGGTGTATGGTGGGGAATGGTACTGGGAACATTCTTTGGTTCACTTGTAAATTATGGAGTATTCATAGTTTACCTTAAACGTTTAGCAAAGGCATGGAAAATTGTATAAAAAAGTTTTTATCATATAAAATAAAAAAATTATAATTAGATTAGTATGTCTGAAGAAAATAAAGTATGTGAATGGGATAGTACATTATCATTTCTAATGGCAATGATTGGTGCTGCAATCGGTCTAGGGAATATTTGGAGATATCCATATATAGCTTACACTAATGGTGGTGGAACCTTTTTAATCCCATACTTATGTGCTATATTTATTCTAGGCTTACCTTTCATGTTTCTTGAATATAGTATAGGATTTAAATTTAAAACATCCTTATCAAACACTTTAAAGAAGATTAAACCACATTTTGAAGTAATTGGATGGTTTGTAGCTTTAATTGCATTTCTAGTTTTATGTTATTATGTTTGTATAGTTGGATGGGATTTAATCTATATAATCTTAAGCTTTTTTAAAGGATGGGGTGCAAATCCATCAACTTTCTTAACAGTAACCTTATTACATAGTAAAAATAATTTAAGTGGATTAACATATTTAGCATGGCCAGTAGTGGCTTCACTAATTATTATTTGGATTATGATATGGGCAATTTCTCACACTGATCTTAATTCAGGTATAGCTAAAATAAGTAAATTATTAATCCCAGCACTTGTAGTGATGATGATAATTGTAGTTGCCTTTTCACTTTCACTTCCAGGAGCAAGTATAGGTTATACAAAACTTTTAACTCCACAATGGTATCTGCTTTTAACTCCTAACGTTTGGCTTGCAGCATTTGGACAAATATTATTCTCATTAAGTTTAGGATGGTCAGTAATTATTTCATATGCAAGTTACTTACCTAAAGGTGAAGATTTAATTAGAGATGGATTAATAGTAGTTGCATCCAATTGTAGTTTTGAAGTATTCACAGCATTCGGAGTATTCTCAATATTAGGATTCATGGCATTATCTCAAGGAGTACCAATAGGTAGTGTTGTAACTCAAGGTTCAGGTTTAATCTTTGTAGCATACCCAACAGTATTAAATATAATGGGTAATTATGCATACATATTAGGTCCACTATTCTTCTTATGCATATTTTTTGCAGGTATAACAACAACAATTTCATTCTTAGAACCATTATCCCTGGCTATAACACGTAAATTCAAAATAAGAAGAAGTAGAGCTTCAACATTATTATGTATCATAGGATTTGGTATATCACTATTATTTGCAACAGGTTCTGGAAGTTACCTATTAACAATATTTGATGGATTCTTAAACCAATTCGGAATATTATTCGGAATTATATGGCAATGTTTAATATTCGGTTGGTACTATAAAATTGATGATTTACTTGAAGTAATAAATAACAATTCAAAATTAAGCTTAAATTGGGTATGGAAAAGCTTAATACGTTATGTAATACCAGTAATATTATTTATTGTATGGATAACAGGTTTATATGGATTATTCATTTCAGGAGATATGGTTTCAATTTATATACAAATATGTATAGCTTTAGTTTTAATCATTGTACCAACAATTTTAACATTACTACCTAAAAGTGATAAGAAACTTCCATATGAATGCAGAAAATAAAAAAAATTGTATTCTTACAAATTTAAAACACTTATTTTTAATTTTTTTTTATTACAATCATTTAGAAAATTATTTTATATATCAATTTCAAAAATTATATCATTAATATTTTGATTAATAAGTAGGAGTTAAATATATTGGAATTGTATTGTTTAAATGTTTCAAAATTAAATGTAACTGAAATGAAAAATTATATTTCCACTGAAAGGTTAAATAAAACAAATAAACTCCTTCGACATGAAGATAAACAATTATCCATAGGG
>JAEZRD010000005.1 GCA_023440975.1 Methanobacteriota archaeon
GTAAACCTCGTAATGTTGGTATTGACGCATCTACTAGTGATTATGTAATTGTTATGGATCATGATGATAGTTATGATTTAGATGCTTTTAAACGATTATACGATACTATTATTAAAGAAAAAGCAGACATTGTTATTTCTAATTATCAAGAAGTATATGAAGATAAAACTGTAAAACCTTCTATCTTTGGTTATGATGTAGATAAAATAAAAATAAATTCTATAGATGAAAATTTAAGTTTCTTTGATATTGCTCCTTCAATTTGGACAAGATTATTTAGAAAATCTTTTCTTAAGGAACATAATATTCGTTTTATAGAAGGAATGTTAGCTGAAGATGTATATTTTAATATTAGTTCATTATTACAAGCTAATTGTATTGTTTATTTAAATAATTATTATGGTTATAATTATAGAATCCGTGATTCAAAATCTGATAAGTCAACTATTCATATTAGAAATAAAAAGTATTTGGATGCTATGATATCTGGATATTTGGAAACATGGGAAGTTTTAAAAGATTTGAATCAAGAAAAATATTTTCCAATAATTTTTAAGGGGCATGTGATGTATTGGTTATCTAGTTTAATTGCTAGTGATATCAATAATAATGAAAAAATAGAATTAGTTGAACGTATGTCACCTATTTTAAAAGAGCAATTAAAATACACTAATGATTTTGGGGATGAATTATATATTCCATTAATTAATCCTATTAAATCTGACGATTTTGAAAATTTTGTTAAAATTTCTAATAAAATTAAGAAATCTAGGAAAAGACGAAATTTTATTAAGAATTTAATTAATAAACTAAAAATTTAATTTTCTTTATTTTAAATAGTCCTAATTTAATTAGTTACTTTATAAAAAAATTATAAAAATATTTTTATATATGATTAAAGTAAATTTTATTAAAGAACAGTTAGATATTTAACTATTAACTTTAATTATAACTTTTTAAAATTTTTTAATAAATTTTAAAAATTTTTAACTAATTATTTTAAATAAACTAATAAAAGGTATTTTAATGTTTGATAATCGATTTATTTCTAATTTTACTAAATATAAATTTTTATTAGTAGAACTTGTTAAAAGAGACATTAAAGGAAAGTATAAAGATTCTGTTTTAGGCTTATTTTGGAGTTTTTTAAATCCATTACTAACAATGGTAGTTTTAACTTTTATATTTTCTTATGTTTTTAAAATGTCAATTAAAAATTTTCCAGTTTATTTTTTAACTGGTTATTTAATGTTTAATTTATTTTCTGCAGCCACTAATGGTGCTATGGATTCAATTAAAAGTAATGCAAGTATTATTAAAAAAATTTATCTTCCAAAATATATGTTTGCATTGGGAACTACTTGTTCAGAGTTAATTAATTTCGCAATATCATTAGTAGTATTGATTCTAGTTATGATAGCTACAAATGCCCCTTTTCATCTTTCATTGATTTTCACAATAATACCTGTTTTATTATTAGTTGTACTTGCTATCGGTGTTGGTTTAATTTTAGCTACTTTAACAACTTTCTTCACAGATATAAAATATCTTTATGGTGTTTTTATCATGACTTTAATGTATGCTTCAGCTATATTTTATCCTGTAGAAGTATTGCCTGTAAAATATCAATTTTTGTTTGAATTAAATCCTGTTTATTTAGCAATTGCGGGAGCTCGTGATGCAATTTTAACAGGGGTATTTCCAAATGTGAAATATATGATTGTATTGGCTGTAGTTGCAGTGATACTATTAGTTATTGGAATGTATATATTTTATAAGTATCAAGATAAATTTATATTATATTTATAATACTAGAAGGAGGTTGAATGATGAGTGATAAATCTGAATCAAAAAATGCTGAGATTATAGAAAGATCTATTGAAGATGCTAAGAGAAAAGCTGAAAAAAATAAAAATCTTATTATAGTAAAGAAAAAATATCGTCTCTCAAAAACTTCTAGTCAATTATTTGAAAGGACTAAATTGGATTCATCAGAAGATAATGATTTTTGGGATGAAGAAGGTTTAGGAAGTAAAGTTAATGATATAACTACTCAAGAAGAAGATGCAGAGTTTCAAAATCTTCCTTATATTGTATCTGATGAAGTAGCTATCAAAGCAGAAAATTTATCTATGGAATTTAACTTAAATCAAGAAAAAGTAGATAACTTAAAGGAATATGTTATAAAACGTATTAAAGGTGAAATTAAGCCTAAAAATCATTTTTTAGCTCTTAATAATCTTTCTTTTACAGTTAATAAAGGTGAAAGAATTGGAATAATAGGTTTTAATGGTGCTGGTAAAAGTACTTTATTAAAGATTTTAGCAGGAGTTATGAAACCAACTGAGGGAAAAGTAGAGACTCATGGTAAAATTGCACCATTATTAGAATTAGGTGCTGGTTTTGATAATAATTATACTGGTGAAGAAAATATATTTTTGAATGGTGCTATATTAGGTTATCAAAAAGAATTTTTAGAATCTAAATATGATGAAATAGTTGAATTTTCAGAACTAGGTGAATTTATTAAAGTTCCAATTAAAAATTATTCCTCAGGTATGTTATCTAAATTAGGATTTTCTGTAGCTACAATTGTAGAACCAGATATTTTGATTTTAGATGAAGTTTTATCTGTTGGAGATGTAAAATTTAAGAAAAAAAGTGGTAATAAACTTAAATCCATGATGGGTTCAGGAATCACTGTATTTTTAGTTTCACATTCAGTTGATCAAATAAGAAAACTTTGTAAAAGAGTATTATGGTTAGATCATGGAAATTTAGTCATGGATGGAGATGTTGATGAGGTTTGTGATGCTTATATTGAAACTGCTAAAGAAGCATCTGCAGAAGAATTACACAATATAGAATTATATTAATTAAATTCTTTTGATATATATTTTAGGTTAGTATATGTATTTTAAACATAAATTATTTGGACTTATTTTTAATATTTTTAGGATTTTTCCTTTAAAATCAAATCAAATAACTTTTATAATGGATAAGAATGAATCATTTATAGGGAATTATGAATACATACTAAATGAATTTAATAAAGTTGATTCAAATTATAAATATACTTTTTTTATAAAAGATAAATTATCATTTTCAAATTTTTATCGTTTAGCTACTTCAAAGTATATATTTTTAAATGATAACTTTTTTCCAATTGCTTTTATGAATTTTAATAAAGATACTAAAATTATCCAATTATGGCATGCACCAGGTGCTTTTAAAAAATTTGGTTATTCTATATTAAAAGATAAATCTAGAAAAAAATTATTAACTAAATTAAGTGAAAAAACATCTTATCTTACTGTAACATCTCATAATATAAGTAAGTTTTATTCTGAGGCTTTTGATATAAATGAAGATAAAATATTGTCTTTGGGTATTCCAAGAACGGATTATTATTCAAAAAAAAATCTTGATAATCTAAATCAATTAAGAGCTGATTTTGAGAAAAAATATCCTCAAGTAAAAAATAAGAAAATTGTACTTTATGCACCTACTTTTAGGGAAAATCCAAAATATAATAATGTTTTTGATTTTTTCAATGTTGAAGAGTTTAATGAGGAATTAAGTGAAGATTATATTCTAATTGTTAGATTACATCCGAAAATCGATAAATTTATGGATGAAAATTCTGATTTATTGAAAATTTTAAATTCTAATAATATAATTAATTGCACTCATTATAAAAATGAACAAGAATTGTTATTATTATCCGATATTTTAGTCACAGATTATTCTTCTATAATGATTGAATTTTCTTTCTTAAATAAACCTTGTATATTCTTTAGTTATGATTTAAATGAATATGAAAAAGAAGAACGAGGATTTTATTTTGATTATAATAATGTTCCCGGACCTATCGTGTATAATACAAAGCAATTAATTGATATTATTAAGGAATCTACTTTTGACTTTAATAAAATACAAAATTTTACTAATTATCAATTTGATTATTTAGATTCTAATTCTTCAAAAAGAATCGTTGAATATTTATTAAAGAATTAATTTTACTTTTTTTATTAAAATTTCAATTATTATATTAAAATTGTTATATAACTATTATTTATGATGAGAAACATATTTTAGATTATTATAATAAAAATATTCATCATTAATAATTTAAAAAATTTAATTAAACGTTGGAATAAACATGATTTTTGCAGCTATTTTAGCAGGTGGAACTGGAGTTAGAATGGGGAATGTTGATAAACCTAAACAATTCCTTTTTTTAGGAAATAAACCTATTATAATTCACACATTAGAAAAATTTTATATAAATAGTAAATTTGATAAAATTATTGTATTATGTCCTAAACAATGGGTAAATTATACAGTTGATATTATTAACAAATATTTATCAAAAACAGATAATATTATTGTTATAGAAGCAGGTAATGTTCGAAATGAAACTATTATGAATGCTATAAATTATATTGAATCCAATTATTCTATAAGTCAAGATGATATTATAGTTACACATGATTCTGTAAGACCATTTGTTTCACATAGAATTATAGAGGATAATCTTAATGCTGCTGAAAAATATGGGGCTTGTAATACTGTAATTCCCGCTACTGATACTATTGTACATAGTACTGATGGGGAATTTATTAATAACATTCCAAATAGAGCAAATATGTATCAAGGTCAAACTCCTCAATCATTTAAAATTCTTAAACTTAAAGAGCTTTATAATAAACTTTCTAAAGAAGAAAAGGAAATTTTGACAGATGCTGCTAAAATTTTTATAATAAATGATGAAAATGTTTTTTTAGTTAATGGTGAAGTAACTAATGTTAAAATTACATATCCATATGATTTAAGAGTTGCAAATTCAATTCTTAAAGAAAAATGATTTTATTAAAATATACGGTGAATTTAATGATTAATATTGTTTATAGGCTTGTTTCTCCAAAATTGTTTGAAGAAGTTTACGGAGAAATTGATGATTTAGAAAATGAAGTTATAGTTCGTCCAACTCATTTATCAATTTGTCGTGCTGATCAACGATATTATCAAGGTAATAGAATTCCTGAAATATTAAAATACAAACTTCCGATGGCATTAATTCATGAAGGAGTAGGAGAAGTAATTAAAGATAATACGGGGAATTTTACAGTTGGGGATAAAGTGGTAATGATTCCGAATATTCCATTTGAATATGATGAATTTATATCTGAAAATTATCTTAAATCAAGTAAATTTAGATCTAGTGGATATGATGGATTCATGGAGGATTATGTGTCCTTAAAACCGGATAGATTAGTTAAAATCCCAGATAATTCTAATTTGTATGTATTTTCTTTTACAGAACTTGTTACAGTTAGTTATCAAGCTATAATGAGGTTTAAAAAATTTTCAAATAAAAATAAAGACATTATAGGAGTATGGGGTGATGGTAATTTGGGTTATATTACTTCTCTCATTCTTAAAGTCTTATTCCCAGATTCAAAAGTTTTTGTTTTTGGAGTACATGATGAAAAATTAGAAATGTTTTCTTTTGTTGATGAAACTTATAAAATTAATGAAGTTCCTAAAGGAATAGTTGTTAATCATGCATTTGAAGCTGTAGGAGGATTAGGGTCCCAAGATGCAATAGAACAAATTATAGATATTATAAAGCCTGAAGGTACAATATCTATATTGGGAGTATCAGAAGGTTCCATTCAAATAAACACAAGAAAAATTTTAGAAAAAGGATTAGTCATGTTTGGAACTAATCGTAGTGGTAGAAATGATTTTTTAGGAACTATAAATTTATTTAATACATATCCTAAAGTGTTAGAGTATTTAGAGAATATTATTGGAGAAATAATTGAAATTAACAATTTAGAAGATATAAATATGGCTTTTGATAAAGATTTTAATTCCAGTTTTGGAAAAACAATATTAATTTGGAATAAATAACTGTTGGAGATAAATAATGGATCCTGAAGTAAGTATTATAATACCAGTTTTTAATAATTCACAATATATAGAAAGGACATTATTATCTCTTATAAATCAATCTTTTACTGATTTTGAGATTATAATTATCAATGATGGTTCATATGATAATAGTATTGAAATAGTCGATTCTATTTTATCACAAACTCCTTTTCCGTATCAAATTTTCAATCAAAGTAATAAAGGAGTTAGTTCAGCTAGAAATAAAGGTTTAGAATTAGCAAATGGAAATTATATAGTTTTTGTTGATGGAGATGATTTTATAGGTAAAAATCATCTTAAATGGCTTCATGATTCTATTGTTGAGAAAAATTGTGATTTTTCTTTTACACAAATGCTTATAATAAATAAGGAAGGGGTTGTTTTAACTAAACCTACAGCATATGATTCTATTAAAAATAAACTCACGTTAACAGGTTATGATTTAATTAAACAAGAATTAATGATGAAAATACCATTTAGATTTTGTCAAATAATGTATGATAAATCTGTTTTGGATGATAATGCTTTAAAATTTAGTAATAATGTATCATATGGTGAAGATACAGAATTTGCATTAAAATCATTAGTTCATATTAAAAATGTTGGATATACTGGAAAACCTAGTTATTTTTATTTACAAAATGAAGATTCATCAACATCTCACAGTTTTCTTGAACGGTTTAATTTCATAAAGATTCTGGAAGATTTAGCCGTATATTACCATGATTATGATATGCCCAAGGATGAATTAATAAATTATCCTTATCTTGAAGAATTAATAGATTTAATTAATAATTACAGAATTCCTAAAGCTATTTTTGGGAATTTAATGTATCTATTTTTTAGAGATTACCCTTTCGACCAAATAATGGCTAAAATGAAAGAAATTAATTATTCTACAAAACTTAGAGGTTTTAAGCCCTATGATAAAACCGATTTATTATTTTTATTTAAGACAGAAATATTTTTATTAAGTCCTAAAATTTATTATGTGTTGTGGAAAACATTTAAAAATAGTATATAATATTTAAAATATTCATAATTTTATTATTAGGTTATTATATGAAAGTTTCAATTATTACTCCAAATTATAATGGTGAAGATTTCTTAGATATTTACTTTAAATCTTTATTTAACGAAAGGGATTATATAAAAGAGATTATAATAGTTGATAATGGATCTACAGATAATAGTACAGATATTATAAAAAAATATCAAAAAGATTTGGAGTATTCTTTACAAATAGTTTTGATTCAAAATAATCAAAATTTAGGGTTTGCAAAAGCTACTAATCAAGGAATAGAAAAATCTCAATCTGAATTAATATTACTTTTAAATAATGATGTGGAGTTAGAGAAAAAATCAATATTTCATCTGATTAAATCTATTGAAAAAGATGAATCCATTTTTTCAGTATCTTCTAAAATGGTTCAATTTAATAACAGGAATCTGATTGATGATGCTGGAGATGAATATACATTATTAGCTTACACTAAAAAAGTTGGAAATGGGCAATCAATAAATAAATATACTGAAGAAAGAGAAATATTTAGTAGTTGTGCAGGTGCAGCATTATATAGGAAAAATTTAGTGCATAGTTTAGGTTACTTTGATGAAAACTTTTTTGCTTATATGGAGGATGTTGATTTAGCTTATAGGGCTCAAATAAATGGATATAAAAATTTATATTGTCCTTTTTCTATTATTTATCATGTTGGAAGTGGAAGTAGTGGATCTAAATATAATGAGTTTAAAATTCGATTAGCAGCTAGAAATAATATATGGGTAGTTTATAAAAATCTTCCATTAATCCAAAAAATAATTAATATTGGATTTCTTTTCATAGGATTCTTAGTTAAATATTTATTCTTTGTTAAAAAAGGTTATGGAACTATTTATTTAAATGGACTTAAAGAGGGTTTGAAGAATAAAAATCAAATAGATAAAGTTCATTATAAAAATGAAAATTTTAAAAATTATTTTAAAATAGAATGGAAATTATTAGTTAATACAATTAAATTAGTTAAAAAATAATATTTTTTAAAAAAAATTATTTAGAGGAGAATAATGGTTTTATCAATAATTATAGTTAATTTTAGAACTTTTGAATTAACAAAAAATACAATTGATTCAGTTTTATCTAGTGATTGTAATTATGATTATGAAATTTTAGTTGTAGATAACAAATCTGATGATGGAAGCTTAGAAAAATTAGAAGAAACATTTTCTAATGAAATAAAAAATAGTAAAATAACTTTCATTGCCAATAACTCAAATATGGGTTTTTCATATGCTAATAATTTAGCAATTAAAAAATCTTCCTCTAAGTATATTCTTCTTTTAAATTCTGATACTATTATAAAAGAGAACACATTAAATAAATGTTTAAATTACATTGAAACTCATCAAGATGTTGGAGCTTTAGGTTGTAAAGTTTCTCTTCCAAATGGAGAGTTAGATAAAGCATGTAAACGTAGTTTTCCCAATCCTATTAATTCTTTTTACAGGTTATTTCATATTCCAAATAAAAATTTAGAAGTTAATAATTATAATCTCAGTAATCTTGATGATAATGGAGTATATGAAATTGATTGTTTGGTTGGAGCATTTATGTTAGTTAAAAAGGATGTAATTAACCAAATAGGTATGCTTGATGAAGATTATTTCATGTATGGTGAAGATATAGATTGGTGTTATAGAATTAAGGAATCTGGATGGAAAATAATTTACTTTGGTGAAGTTGAAATTGTTCATTATAAAGGATCTAGTAGTAATAAAAAAAGTTTTAAGTTAATATATGAATTTCATAAATCTATGTATATTTTTTATAAAAAACATTTAGCTGAAAAATATTTCGTGCTATTAAATTTTATTGTATATGTAGGTATTGCAGTTCATTTAATTGTTAAATTATTTATAAATATATTTAAGTAAATTATTTAATAAAATTTCATTATATATTTAATATATTAAAAATAAAAAAATAATTAGTATTTTACTAATATTTAATTAATTGATTATTATGCAGTTTAAAAATATGTTAATCCCAGGAAAAGTAGGTTCAAAAAGAATTTTTTATTTAGATTTTTTGAAAGCTTTTGCAATATTTTTAGTTGCAGTAGGTCATGTTTCCTCTCAAACATTATTATATGCTCCTATTGATATTAATTGGTTAATTGCCAATTTTTATAGTGTTTTTGCAAAAATATCTATTCCTATTTTTATAATGATTTCTGGAGTTTTAATGCTTAATCGTAATTATAATTTCACGGATTTTGTTGGAAAAAGATTTCCCCGTATTTTAATTCCATTTATATTCTGGGGAGCTATTTATGTAATTTTTAGCTTTGCATTTGGGTTCGTTGAAGGTAAGGTGCCGGATTATAGTTCTCCGTTATCAATTTTATCATTTATTGGTTTTATGTTTCTAGGACAAGCAGGATATTTAACTCATTTTTGGTTTGTTTGGATGATTTTAAGTGTTTATCTGATTACTCCAATTATTAATAAATGGATTAAAAATTCTTCCTTTAATGAGATTGAATATTTCTTAATTATATGGTTAATAACATGTGCTTTCACAACTTTTAAATTACCTTATATTAATATTGATTTAAGATATTTTGCTGGTCCATTGGGGTATTTTGTTTTAGGTTATTATTTACATAATAAGAAAAGCAAGATTCTTCAAAATAATTGGTTATGGTTTATTGTATTAATTGTTTCAACTATAATCAAAGTATTTATCATATATCATAATTCAATTATTGCAGGCACATTCCAAGGAGTAGATTATTACGATTTAACAACTGTTGCTGAAGCTGTAAGTCTATTTTTAATATTTAAGAATTATGCTTTTAACTCAAATACCCTTTCTAATAAACCAGTTTCTTTAAGTAAAGGAAAATTTGCTTCTGTAATCCTTTCTTTAAGTATATTTACATATGGTATTTACTTAAGTCATTTATTACTCTTTAAATTATTATTAATTAATCATATAGACTTTGCTTCAATGAATGCATTAATATCCATTCCTATATTTTCATTAATCCTTTTATTGGTAGCCTGGATTTCAATGATAATACTTAGTAAGATACCATTCTTGAAAAAGTTCACTGGGGCAGTTTAGTTATAAATTCATGATTTTTTTTAATATAATTTATTAATTAAAATTTATCAATTTAATTTTATTTAATTTAATATTAATTTAACTTTATTATTTTTATTTTTAAAGTTCTTTTCAGCGATTATATTTATTTAATTTAAATGAGTAGTTTATCCCACTAAATTAAAACTCAAATTGCAAAATATTTATTAAAACAATCATTATTTAGTTTAATTTTTATCTCTTTTTAGTTTCATATTAATAAATAAATTAAAATAATGGTTTAAATATAAATTAATTAAATAAATATTTTTAAAATTATCATAAAAAAAGATGTGGGATTATTAATGATTAAACAAAATCAGCAATTTCTTAATGCAGTATTAGTTTTAGCTGATATTTTCGTAGTTTTAGTTGCATTAATTACTGCATTTTATATTAGATTCATGACAACATTATTTGGACCTATTGGAGGTCATCTAGGTTTTGAATCATATTTATTTTTCACATTATTTGCAGTAATCCCAGTTTATATTTTATTTTTCTATTTCTTTGGTTTATATAAACCATTTAGAAATCAAAAATCAATATTTTCAGAATCTACATCTATTATTAAAGCAAATATAATGTCATTTATAATATTAGTTGCATTTTTATTTATTATAGACCAACCGGATTTTTCAAGAATAATTTTATTCCTTTTAGGAATATTTGGTATAATTTATGGTGTAATCGAAAGAGCATTAGTTCGTGCAGTATTAAGATTGATACGTTCTAAAGATCATAATTTAAAACATATACTAGTTGTAGGAGATAATGAATTAGCTTTTAATTTTATTAGAAAAATAAAAGCTAAAAAATATTTAGGATATTCAGTTAGAGGATTATTAGGAAGAAAAGAACATTTAGGTATGGAAGTTGAGGGGACCCGATTTGTTGGGACTTTCAATGATCTTGAACCTATATTAGCTAAACATAATTTTGATAGAGTAGTTATAGCTATACCTCTTGAATATTTTTATAAATTAACAGAATTGGTTGATATATGTGAAAATGCAGGAATTAAAGCGGAAATAATACCTGATTATTACAAATATCTTCCAGCAAAACCTTCAGTTGATATGATTGATGATTTACCTATTATTAATATTCGTTATGTTCCTTTAGATGATTCATTTAATAAATTTGTTAAAATAGTTGAGGATATTCTTATTTCTGTTATTGCAATAATTGTTACTTCTCCAATAATGTTAGTAACCGCAATTGCTATAAAAATAGAGTCTCCAGGACCAATTATATTTAAACAAGAAAGAATTGGCTATAAAAGAAAACCTTTCATGATGTATAAATTCCGTAGTATGAAAGTTCAGAATGAAGAAGAAGAAATGACTGGTTGGACTACTCCTAATGACTCTAGAAAAACTAGGGTAGGAAGTTTTATTAGAAAAACTAGTATTGATGAACTTCCACAATTTTTCAATGTTTTAAAAGGAGATATGAGTGTTGTTGGTCCTAGACCTGAAAGACCTTATTTTGTTGATAAATTTAGAAAAGAAATACCAAAATATATGGTTAAACATCAAGTTCGTCCAGGTTTAACAGGATGGGCTCAAATACATGGTTGTAGAGGTAATACTTCAATAAATAAACGTATTGAATATGATATCGAATATGTAGAACAATGGCATTTTGGTTTAGATGTACTTATTTTATTTAGAACAGTTTTTAAGAGAAATCACAATGCATATTGATTTCTCATATATTTATCTTTTTAGATAATAAAAAAATTATAATATATAAAAAAATATAAATTAATAACTAAAGTAATTTACAAAATTTCTATTTTAATCAATTTTAAACTTATTATTTTTTTTAAAATTATTTAAAATGATAGAAAGTATTTTATAGTTTAATTAAGTTACTATTTTAGAGAAATTTTTCTCATTTTGAAAAATTTTTTTAAAATATTACTTTTCAAATGCTCTTGGAAAAGGCATATATATATACAAACTTTAAACTATTCTTTACTTACAATTGAGGGTTTGGTATGGATCAAGAAATATTACAAGAATATGAAAAAGTTAAAGATCAAGTCTCTGAAGATGAGTTTTTAGAGAAAATGGAATCATTAAAAAAAGATTATGAAGATGTCAGTTTTGTTAAAGATATTGATGTTGCAAGAATGGTTGTAGGAACTTTCATTGATGAAACAAATGAACCAATATCTAATGATGAAAACCATTCTATGAATAAGATAAGTAAGTTAGAAACTGGTGCTCAAAATCTTACAGTAATTGGTCGAATCATGGGAATTTCCAATGTTAAAGAATTTACATCTAGAAAAGGAAAAGAAGGAAAATTATGCAATTTAAAAATTGCTGATGATACAGGACAAGTAAGAGTTGTTTTATGGACTGAAAATATTAAACTCCTTAAAAATTTAAATGAAGGAGATGTTGTAGAAGTTACAAAAGTAGAAGCTAAAGATGGTTATAGAGGTTTGGAAATACATTTACAACCAAGATCAACTATTAAAATACTTAATTCTGAAGATTATCCTAGTTTCCCAGAATATGAAGAACCAATAACATTAATTAAAGATATTACTCCTAATGAAACCGTTAATTTATTAGGTAGAATAATCAGAATTCCTCCTATCAGAAAATATAATAGTAATGGTAAAAAAGGAGAGGTAACATCAATTGAAATCCAAGATAAGAGCGGTAAAATTAGTTACACTTTATGGAATAAAGATGTCAAACTTATTGAAGCATTAGAATTAAATGAAGGAGATTCCATTAAAATATTAGGTGCTCAAGCTAGAGAAAGAAATGGAGAAATATCTTTATCTCATTGGGATGGTAGAATAGTTAAAGGAGATTTTGATGTTCCTGAATTTGAAGAAGTTATATTAAAATTAGGAGAAGCTCATGAAGAAAAAGATGTTACCATTTTGGGGATTATAACAAAAATACAAGATACAATTACCTTCCAAAGAAAAGATGGAAATGATGGGCATGTTAAATCAATTGAAGTTGCTGATGATACAGGTTCAATTAGAGTAACTTTGTGGAATGATGATACTAACTTAGAATTCAACAAGGGGGATATTGTAAAAATTATTGGTGGTAATATAGAATATGATGATTATGCTACCAGTGGATATAGAGTTAATACTAATTGGAACACAAGATTTGTAATAGATCCTAAAGGAAACGAAGAGTTAATTTCTAAATTAGATGATTTAAAATCCAAACTTGGACCTTTACCTATTGAACAAATTCAAGATATTGAAGATGATGGGGAAGAAGTAGATATTTTAGGAAGAATAATTTCATTAAATGATCCTAAAGAGTTCCAACGAGACGATGGAACCGTGGGTGTAGTTAGATCAGCAGAATTTGCAGATAAAACTAATATGGTTCGTGTATCTTTTTGGGATGATAAAGCAAGAGATTCTAATCTCCAATTAGGTAAACCTTTCTTACTTGAAAATGCTAGAACTAAACTTGCTATGTATGCAGTAGAACTTAATATAGGTAAAACTGCAAGAGTAATTTTACTTAAAGAAGATGAAACAGGAGATTTACCTTCATTTTCTCAATTAGAAGAAAAACTCTATGAGAAGAAAAAAATAGATGAATTAGATGAGGATGATAGAAATATCAGAATAGTTGCTAGAATTTTAGATATCCAAGAAGCTCATGAATTCCAAAGATCTGATGGAACACCTGGAATAGTAAGAAATGTTGATTTAGCTGATGAAACCGGTTCTATTAAAGCTAGTTTATGGGATTCAAAAGCGAATTTGCAAGAATTTGATGTAGGTAGTGCGGTTAAAATAGAAAATCCACGTGTATCATTTAGGGAGGATAGAATGGAATTAAGTGTTGGAAATAATACTAATTTAGTATCTCCTTCAGAAGAAGAATTAGATATTTTACCTACATTTGATGAATTAAAAGATATTGTTTATAAAGTTAAAACTATTGAAGACTTAGAAGATGATGATATTAATGTCAGAATTAGTGGATCACTAAGTGATTCTTATGGAGATAAATTATTACTTTTAAGATGTCCACATTGTAATAATCCATTACAAATTAATGAAGACAATGAATATGTATGTGATTATTGTGGTGAAGATGTAGAAGAACCTAAATATCTTTTAATGATTCCAGCTAAACTCAGTGATGACACTGGGGATGTTTCAATTACTTTCTTCAACAAATTAGTAGAAGAATTGTTAGGAATGACACAAAGTCAAATTGTTAATATTGTAGAAGATAGTGATGGTACAGGTGCTTTAGAAAGTAAAATTGAAGATTTAAATGGAATTTCATTAGAAGTTCTTGCTGATGTTAATTTCGATGAATATAATGAATCTATTAGACTAAATCCTAAAAAAATATTATCTAAATCACTTTAAAGTTAATTAAAAACAAGAAAAAAAAATTTGAGATGATTATTATGGCAGATATTGAACTTAATGACCTACCCGGTGTAGGTGAAAAAACAGCAGAAAAATTAAAAGATGCAGGATTTGCAGATATGATGAGGTTAGCAACTGCTACTCCAAAAGAATTATCTGTAAAAGCTGAAATAGGTGAAGGTGTTGCAGAAAAAGTTATTGAAGCAGCCCGTAGAGCTGAAGATATAGATTTTGAAACTGCATTTGAAGTAATGGAAAGAAGAAAAGATGTTGGACGTATAACTACTGGAAGTAAAGGATTTGATGAATTAATTGGAGGAGGAATAGAAACTCAATCTTTAACTGAAGTATTTGGTGAATTTGGGTCTGGTAAAAGTCAAATTTCTCATGAACTAGCTGTTACAGTTCAACTTCCTGTAGAACAAGGGGGTTTAGATGGGGAATGTGTTTTCATTGATACTGAAAATACTTTCAGACCTGAAAGAATTGAACAAATTTCTAATGCTTTTGATTTAGATCCGGATGAAACATTACAAAAAATTCATATTGCTAGAGCATTTAACTCTTCACACCAAATATTAATGGCAGATAAGATTAATGAATTAATTCAAAATGGAACAAATATTAAATTGGTTATTGTAGATTCATTAATGGCACATTTCAGAGCGGAGTATGTTGGGAGAGAATCATTAGCTGTAAGACAACAAAAACTTAATCAACATTTACATGTTCTTCAAACTATAGCAAATACTTATAATGTTGCTGTATTCATAACTAACCAAGTTCAAGCACGACCTGATGCATTCTTTGGTAGCCCTACTAAAGCTATTGGAGGGCACGTTTTAGGGCATGCATCAACTTATCGAGTATGGCTTAAAAAAGGTTTAGCGGGTAAAAGAATCGCTAGATTAGTAGATAGTCCTCACCTTCCTGAAGGGGAATGTGTGTTTAAGATAACTTCTGATGGTATTGTAGATTAGAAAATTTTTAATCTACTTTATAATTTTTTTCTTTTTTGTGCGAGTTTTATATATTAGAATATATAAAATTTATATTGTTATAATATATTAAGTTGAATAGTTTAATTTACAAATTAATATTTTTATTTTTACAAATTTCTAAATTAAACTATTTTCTTATTTTAATTTTGTTTTAGGTCTTTTAATAAGTTATAAAAAATATTATTCTATTTTTATCTTATTTTTTACCTTTAATTAATTTTTTTTATATTTAATTTTGAAGATGATGTTTTATGGATCCATTTTTTGTTACATTGATTACAATTATATTCATGATTTTTTTAGGGTATTTCCTTAAAAGAATTGATTTTCTTAAAGTTACAGATGTTAATGCATTAAATAAAATAGTAATGAATATAGCTTTGCCTTGTATGATTTTCAAAGCATTATATAAAGCTAATATGAATTTATTGCCCACATTAAGTATATTGCCTGTTGTAGGTTTATTATCTTCATTTGTTATAGGAATTATTGTTTATTTTATTCTTAAATATTTAAAATATGACAATAAAAAATTATGGAGTATTCTTTTAACAGTTATTATAGGTAATACTGGATTTATGGGTTATCCTATAATATTAGGCGCTTATGGTAATAGTGGTTTTGTTAGAGCAATATTTTTTGATATAAACACTACTTTGACATTTTTAATTATGAGTGTTGTGTTGATTATTATATTTGGGGGAACTTATAAACAAGCAATTAAAAAGGCATTTTTATTACCCCCACTTTGGGCATTAATCTTAGGGATATGTTTTAATTTAGCAAATATTCCAATTGGAGAAGTAGCCACAAATATTATAACTTCCTTTTCAGCTCTTACTATTCCATTAATAATGATTGCTTTGGGTCTTTCACTTCGTTTTGAAGGGCTTAAATGGCATAAAGGTACAGTAACTTTTACAGCTGTAGTAAAATTAGTATTTTATCCTTTAATAACATTAGGAATTTTGATTTTATTTAGATTGCATGGTTTAGAATTTAATGTTTCATTAATTCAAGCTGCAATGCCTTCTGGTATGTTTTCATTAGTTTTAGCTATTTCCCATGATTTAGATTTTAGATTGACATCTGATTGTATTTTTACTAATACCTTACTTAGTTTGATTACTATTCCAATTATTGTATCACTTTTATAAAAACCTATTTTTTCATGAGAAATTTATAGGTTATAAATCTTTTTTTTATTTTTTTAGCATTTAATATATGGTATTTAATATTTTAAAGCCAATTTATTTATTTACTATTCTAAATATGATTTTTAAATAGGATTAATTATTATATTATATAAGTTTTACTCAATTTTTCTAATGGAAACCTTTATTAATTCTTATCCTAAACATAAAATCATATTTAAAATTTATATATAAATTTTAGATGAAATTTCATCAACTTGTACAAGGTGATTTAATGGCAGAAGAAAAAGATACAAATAACGAAGAATTAAGAGTGGGAGTTTATGTCTGTCACTGTGGTATAAACATTGCTGGTGTAGTAGATGTTGAAGCAGTAGCAGAATATGCTGGCTCTTTACCAAATGTAGTAATTGCAAAAGATTATAAATATATGTGTTCTGACCCAGGACAACAATTAATACAAGACGATATTAAAGAACATAACTTAAACAGAGTTGTTGTAGCAGCATGTTCCCCTAGACTTCACGAACCTACATTCAGAAGATGTGTAGAAGAAGCAGGATTAAACAAATTTTTATTTGAATTTGCTAATTTAAGAGAACAAGATTCTTGGGTTCATATGAATGAACCTGAAGAAGCTACAAATAAAGCTAAAGATTTAGTTCGTATGGCAATTGCAAAAGCAAGATTACTTGAACCTTTAGAAGCTAATGTAGTAAGTGTAGAAAAACAATCTTTAGTTATTGGTGGTGGAGTAGCAGGTATTCAATCCGCTTTAGATTTAGCAGATATGGGTTACCATACTTACTTAGTTGAAAGAAACCCTACAATTGGGGGAAGAATGGGACAATTAGATAAAACTTTCCCAACTCTCGATTGTTCAATGTGTATTCTTGCACCAAAAATGGTAGATGTTCACAAACACGATAATATTGAATTAATTACATATGCTGAAGTTAAAGAAGTAGATGGATACATTGGAAACTTTACTGTAAAAGTAGAAAAAAAACCTAGATACGTACATGAAGATCTTTGTACTGGATGTGGATCTTGTTCTGAAGTATGTCCAATCGAAATACCTAACTACTATGATATGGGTATAGGTATGGTTCCTGCAGCATTTATTCCATTCCCTCAAGCAGTGCCTTTAGTAGCAACAATTGATAAAGATTATTGTATTGAATGTCACTTATGTGATAAAGCTTGTGAACGTGGAGCAATAGACCATGATCAACAACCAGAAGAAATTGAACTTAAAGTTGGTACTATTATAGCAGCTACTGGTTATGATCCATTCGATCCATCTGGTATTTACCAATATGGTTATGGAAGATATGATAATGTAATTACTGGTATGGAAATTGAAAGAATGATTAATGCATCTGGTCCAACTCAAGGACATGTTATGATGCCTTCTAATGGTGAAACTCCTAAACGTGTAGCATTTATCCATTGTGTAGGTTCAAGAGATGAACAAATCGGTAAACCATACTGTTCTAGAGTATGTTGTATGTACAGTATGAAAAATGCTCAATTATGTATTGATCACGAAGCAGATACTGAAGTAACATGTTATTACATGGATATTCGTGCATTTGGTAAAGGATTTGAAGAGTTCTACAAAAATTCACAAGAAAAATATGGTATTGAATTCTTAAGAGGTAGACCTGCAGAAATATTTGAAAATGAAGATAAAACTTTAACAATTAGAGCAGAAGATACTTTACTTGGTAAAATTACAGAATATACTTATGATTTAGTAGTTTTAAGTGTTGGATTAGAAGCACCTGAAGGTTCTACTGAATTAAGACAAACTTTAGGAATTTCTAAATCTGCTGATGGATTTTATCTTGAAGCTCACCCAAAATTAAGACCTGTTGATACTTTAACTGATGGTGTTTATATTGCTGGTGTAGCACAAGGTCCTAAAGATATTCCGGATTCTGTTGCACAAGGATCAGGTGCTGCAGCTAGAGCAGCTATCCCAATGGCAAAAGGTGAAGTAGAAATTGAACCAATTATTGCAAGTACTGATGAAAATGTTTGTGGTGCTTGTGAAGTATGTGTTGAATTATGTCCTTTCAGTGCTATTAGTATTGAAGGTGAAGAAGGATCAGCACACGCAGTTATTAATGTAGCTTTATGTAAAGGTTGCGGAACTTGTGTAGGTGCATGTCCATCTGGTGCTATGGATCAAAACCACTTTAAAACTTCACAAATTATGGCACAAATTGATGCAGCTCTTGAAGATATTGGTAAATAAGCTTGGAGATTTTTCTCCAAACTTTTTATTTTTTTTTTAAAATTATTTTAATACTATTTTTAATATAATTATTACCTTATTGTAAATATCTTAAACTATAAATTAATAAAAAATTAAAGTAATAATATAATTTAAGAAAATTTATTTTCTACAAAATTTCAATTCTTAAAATTATAAATTATTTTTAAAAATTAAACATAAATAAAATTAGGTGTAATTATATGTCTCAATATGAAGAGGATATCGTAACTTTCGAAAATTTAATAAAAGACCATACTAACTGGATGAAAAACAGTATAAATCTTATTGCCAGTGAAAATATTACTAGTTCTCAAGTTAAAACAGCTTTAGCATCAGATTTATCTCATAGATATGCTGAAGGATTAGCAGGTCAAAGATTATATGAAGGATGTAAATACATAGATGAAATAGAAGAATTAACTATAGATCTTTCAAAAAAATTATTCAATGCTGAATTTGTAAATGTTCAACCAGTTTCTGGAGTAACAGCTAATTTAGCAACTTTTTTTGCTTTTGCTAAACCAGGGGATAAAATAATGACCATGTCCGTTCCAATGGGAGGACATATTAGTCATGAAAAAGTTAGTGCTGCTGGAGTAAGAGGTTTAAAAAATGTTTTTTACCCATTTGATCCAGAAATAATGAATATTGATTCAGATAAAATGCAAAAACAAATACGTGAAGAAAAACCTGATGTTGTTCTTTTAGGTGGAAGTTTATTTTTATTCCCTCACCCTGTAAAAGAAGCTGTTGAAGCTGCACGTGAAGTTGATGCTAAAGTTTTATATGATGGTGCCCATGTATTAGGGTTAATTGCTGGTGGTCAATTCCAAGATCCTTTAGCAGATGGAGTAGATGCATTAATGGGAAGTACTCATAAAACATTCCCAGGACCTCAAGGTGGAATTATTTTTGCTAAAGAACAACATGCTGATAAAATCAATGATGCAGTGTTCCCTGGTATAGTTAGTAATCATCACCTTCATCATTTAGCAGGTTTAGGAATAGCTACTGCAGAAATGATGGAATTTGGAGAAGATTATGCTAAACAAACTATTAAAAATGCACAAGCATTAGCACAAGCATTAAATGAAGAAGGTTTCGATGTAATGTGTGAAGAATTAGGTTTTACACAATCTCATCAAGTTGCTATGAATGTTTCTAAAGTAAAAAGAGCAACAATTTTAGCAAAAGAATTAGAATCTAATAATATTATCTTAAACAAGAATTTAATACCTGGAGATAATGTTAATCATAGTGATGACCCTTCAGGTATAAGAATGGGAACTCAAGAATTAACAAGAAGAGGAATGAAAGAATCTGAAATGAAGGATGTTGCTCAATTAATTAAAAGAGTTGCTATGGATGATGAAAATGTTAAAGATGATGTTGAAGAATTTATGAAAGATTATAATAATGTTCATTATGCTTTTAAAGAAGATGATGGATATCAATATATTCAATTCTAATTTCATCTTTAAATATTTCCATTTTTCATTGGATAATATAATTACTTCAAAATTAGAAACATTAAATTAAATAATAAAAATATAAAATTAAAGTAGAGATTTTTATGAGAATAGGATGGGCATTCACTGGAGCAGGACACTTATTAAGTGAGAGTGTAGAAGTACTTGAAGAATTAGCTAAAACTAATGATATTACTGTATTCATGTCTAATGCTGCTGAAGAAGTATTGACTATGTATGGTCTTTATGAAAGAGTTGCTGCTGTAACTGGTGGTCGTTATAAAGAGTTAGCAAAGGAGTCAGATCAAAGATATAGTTATCCTATTTCTGGAAGATTTTCATTAGGAAAATATGATATGTTAATAATTTCTCCAACAACTTCTAATACTGTGGCTAAAATTGTTCATGGTATCTCTGATACACTTGTAACTAACACTGTATCACAAGCTGGAAAAGGAGGAGTTAAAACTATTGTTATTCCAGTTGATCTTAAACCAGGTGATGTTAAGACAATTTTACCTGCTAAATTAGAACTTAACAGTTGTGCAGATTGTGATGAATGTAAAGCATATAAAGCCTGCCCAAATGATGCAATAATTCCTAAACAAGAAATAGATCTTTTAAAATGTACTGGATGTGGGACATGTGAAGATGCATGTCCATTTAATGCTATTAAATCTGGAAAAATAGTAACTATTCATATGCGTTCTATTGATGTTGAAAATGCTCAAAAATTAGTTATTATGGAAAATATAACTGTTTTAGAGGAACCAATAGATATTTTAACTTATTTAGGAGATATGTTCTCTTAATTTAATTTTAATTTTTTATATTCTTTTTTTATTATTTGAATAATTTTTTCATAATTTTAAAAAATTGTTAAATACTATTTTTTTTTAAATTTTTAATAAGAACATTTATTTATCTAAATTAATAATAAATAAATTATAAAATGTTAGATAATATTAATCTTATTATTTTAATGAAATTTTTTCAGATAGATTAATTAAAAAGGAAGTTTTTTCCTTAAGTCAACTTAATATTTATTTAAATTATTTATGTGAGTGTAATCATGAGAAATATAATTGTAAAAGAACTTAATCAAACATATATTGAAGATATAGATATTGAAATTGTAGAAAGAAAAGGAATTGGACATCCAGATAGTATTAGTGATGGAATTGGTGAATCTGTAAGTGAAGCTCTTTGTGAATTATACTTAGATAGATTTGGTGGTGTTCTTCACCATAATACTGATGAAGTTCAAATTACCGCAGGTGAATCAGACCCTCAATTTGGAGGGGGAGAAGTTTTAAAACCTATAGATGTTCTATTAACTGGAAGAGGAGTATCTGAATATAATGGAGAAAAACTTCCACTTGATCGTATAGCTATTGAATCAGCTAAAGAGTTTATTTCTGATACAATAATCAATCTTGATGTTGAATCAGATGCAGTAGTAGAATGTAAAATAGGTCATGGTTCAGGAGATTTAGTTGATGTCTTTGGACGTAAAGGAGCTCCATCATCTAATGATACTTCATTTGGAGTAGGATTTGCTCCATTTTCTGAAACTGAAACTATTGCTCTTGAAGTAGAAAAATTATTAAATTCTAAAGCATTTAAAAAACAACATCCGGCTATAGGTGAAGATATAAAAGTAATGAGTTTAAGAGAAGGAGAAAAAATTACTTTAACTATTGCTTGTGCTATGGTTTCAAAATATATAAATGATGTAAATGAGTATAAATCTGTACGTGAAGAATTAAAAGATATTGTTGCAGATTATGCTACTAAATTCACTAATAGAGAAATAACAGTATTTGTAAATACTGCTGATAATGATGAAGCTACTGATGAATCAGGTTATTATTTAACTGTTACTGGAACTTCCGCAGAAATGGGGGATGATGGTTCTGTAGGTAGAGGTAACAGAGCAAATGGTTTAATCACACCATGCCGACCAATGTCAATGGAAGCTAGTTCTGGTAAAAACCCAATAAATCACGTAGGTAAAATATACAATATTTTATCAAACAGAATAGCAAATGATGTTGTAGAAAATGTTGAAGGTATTAAACAAATTAATTTAATGATTTTAAGTCAAATTGGTAAACCAATTGATCAACCTAAAGCAGCTACTTCACAAATAATTTTAGAGGATGGTTATAAATTAGAAGATGTTGATAAGAAAGTTGAAAAGGTTATTGATGAATGGCTTGAAAACATTTCAACTATAACTGAAGATGTTGTAAAAGGTAAAGCTCGAACTTTCTAAAATCAATTAATAAAGAAATTTTTATAGTAATAATTTACCTATAAAAATTTTCTTAATTTTTAATTCTAATATTTTTAAATAAAAATTTTTTACATTTATTTTTTTCATTTTTTTAATTAATATTACTGAAATTTAAAAATGTTATGTTTATTCATTGTTTCTTAATTAAAGAAACATTATCATAATTATAGGAGATAATATATGCCATTAAAAGAGGCAGAAAAATCATATCAATATTCAAAAATTGAAGAACAAGCTCAAAAATTTTGGGAAGATAATCAAATCTTTTCTAAAGTAAATAAATTACGTGCTAATGGTCCACAGTATTCATTTTTAGATGGACCTCCATATTGTAGTGGAAAAATACATTTAGGAACTGCATGGAATAAAGTTATAAAAGATACTCATTTACGTTATAAATCTATGAATGGATTTAATCTTCGAAGACAAGCAGGATGGGATACTCATGGTCTTCCAATTGAACATAAAGTAGAGGAATTAATGGGTATTAAAAGTAAGAAAGAGATTGAAACAACAATTGGAATAGATACTTTTGTCAATAAATGTAAAGAGTTTGCAATGGAAAATAAAGCTGCTATGACCAAACAATTCCAAAAATTAGGGGTATGGATGGATTGGAAAAATCCTTATATGACATTAGACCCTAAATATATGGAATCTGCTTGGTGGACTTTAAAAAAAGCTCATGAAAAAGATTTACTTACAAAAGATCTTAGAGTAATTAGTTGGTGCCCTCATTGTGAAACTGCTTTAGCCGCAGCTGAAATTGATTATGAAGAAAAAGAAGATCCATCTATTTATGTTAAATTCCCTTTAAAAAATAAAATTTTGTCCGAAAAAGAGAATATTGAAGATTTAAAAGAATATGTATTAGTATGGACTACAACTCCTTGGACTCTTCCAGCCAATTTAGCTATTTGTGTAAATTCTGATTTTAACTATAATTTTGTAAAGATTAATAATGAAATTTTAATCTTAGCTGAAGATTTAGTCGAACCTATTTTTGGAGAAGCTATTACTCGAAAAGTTTTAAAACATAAAATTGAAAAAGATTATGGTGAAAATGAAGAAATAGCATATGAAGAAGAAATTATTGAAACCATAAACTATGAAATAATTAAAACAGTTAAAGGAATTGATCTTGAAGGATTAGATTATGTATATCCTTTGTTAGATGAAATCCCAAAACAAGCAGAAATGGATAAAATCAAAAATGTTCATAAAATTTTACCTGGAGATCATGTTGAACTTGGAGAAGGAACAGGATGTGTTCATACAGCACCAGGGCATGGTCCTGATGATTTTGAAATAGGAAAAGATTTTGGTTTACCAATATTCTGTCCAGTAAATGAAGAAGGTAACTTTACCGAAGATGCAGGTAAATATGTTGGTGGATTTGTTAAAGATTATAACGATAATGTTCTAGATGATTTAGAAGCAAAAGATTTCTTATTGAGAAATGAAACTATTATTCATAGATATGGAACTTGTTGGAGATGTAAAACTCCTATTATATATTTAGCTACTGAACAATGGTTTTTAAAAGTAACTGATATAAAACAACAAATGCTTCAACAAATCGATACTGTAAAATGGGTTCCTGAATGGGCTGGTCAACAAAGATTCAGAGATTGGGTTGAAAATGCTAGAGATTGGACAATTTCACGACAAAGATATTGGGGTATCCCAATTCCTATATGGGAATGTCCTGAATGTGGAAAAATTAAAGTTATTGGTTCTGTTGATGAATTAAAAGAAGAATCTATTAATGAAATTACAGCCACTGATGATGAATTAGTTCATAGACCTTATGTTGATGAAATAATCGTTCAATGTGATTGTGGTCATGAGATGAGTCGTATTCCAGACGTTTTAGATGTATGGATTGATTCTGGAGTTGCAGGATGGGCATCATTATATTATCCACAGGAAAAAGAAGGATTTGAAAAATGGTATCCTTATGATTTTATTACTGAAGGACATGATCAAACTAGAGGTTGGTTCTATTCTCAATTAGGTGCTGGTGTAATTTCAATGGATAGAGTTCCATATAAAAAAGTTTTAATGCATGGATTTTCCTTAGATGAAGATGGAAAGAAAATGAGTAAATCTTTAGGTAATGTTGTACAACCAGAAGAAGTAATTGAAAAATATGGAGCAGATATATTAAGATTTTATCTTCTTTGGGCATGTAAACCTTGGGATGATCTTAAATTTGTATGGGATGAGTTGAACACAGTTAAAAAAATGTTTAATATTCTTTGGAATGTGTATGTTTTCTCAACAACATACATGGCATTAGATAATTTTAACCCTGAAGAATGTAATGAAAACAATATTAGCTTAAGAAATGAGGATAAATGGATTATATCAAGAGCTAATACTTTATCTAAAGAAGTAGGTAAAAATTTAGATGATTTATACTTCCATTTAGCAACTAGAAAAATCAATAATTTTATACTAGAAGATTTAAGTCGATGGTATGTAAGATTAATCCGAGGGAGAACTTGGGTTGAAAGTAATGATCCAGATAAATTAGGTGCTTATTATAGTTTGTATACCGCTTTAGAAATTTTGATTAAAGTAATGGCTCCAATTACTCCTTATTTAAGTGAAGAAATGTATCAAAATTTAGTTGTAAATGTTAAATCTGATTTTAAAGAAAGTGTTCATATGGAAGATTGGTATTATGATGAAAATCTAATTGATACTAATCTTGAAGAAATGATGGATTCAGTAAGAAATATTATTGAAGCTACTGCAAGAGCTAGAGATGTTGCTAGATATAAATTAAGATGGCCAGTAAATGATATTACTGTTGTTTCTCAAGATGATGAAGTATTAAATGCTGTAAAATATCTTGAAGATATCATAAAGGATCAATCAAACACTAAAAATGTTATAACTTCTAAAGAATTTGAGAATCTTTCTTTTATTGCAAAACCCAACTTAAAAATATTAGGTCCAAAACTTAAAGGTGATGTAGGTATTGTTAAAAAACATTTTGCTAATGCTGATGGTGATTCAATTAAAGAAGAAATAGAAAATAATGGTAAATACATTGTTAAAGTTGAAAATCATGAAGGAAATATTAAGGAAATTGAACTTTCTGCTGATGAAGTGTTATATGATACAGAACTTCCTGATAATGTTGTTAGCTCAGAATTTGATGGAGGAAATGTGTTTGTAAATACTGAAGTTACTCCTGAGATATTATCTGAAGCTATGTCTCGTGAGTTAATTAGAAGAATTCAAGATATGCGAAAAGATATGGATTTAAATGTAGAAGCTATGATTGGTGTAATGGTTCATTCAAGTTCAGAATTTAAAGAATTAGTACAAAAACAATCTATTTTTATTAAAAATGAGGTTAGGGCTACTACTTTTGCATTATTTGATGGTGAAGCATGTGTTTGTGTACCTAATTATGAAGCTAGAGAAGATGAATACACTAAACAATGGAAAATTGAAGATGAAGAAATTATGATTTCTATTGTTAAAAATTAACTAATATAAAAGGTGTTTAAATGACTTTAGAAGAGTCTGAAATGGAATATATTAAAGGAATTCTTGGAAGGGAAATGAATCCATTGGAAGAAGGTATGTTGGATGTGATGTTTTCAGAACATTGTTCATACAAAAGTAGTCGACCTATTTTAAGAATTTTCCCAACAGAAGGTAAAAATATAATATTAGGGCCTGGAGATGATGCTGGAATTGTTTCCATTACTGATAAATTAGCCCTTGCTGTAGGAATGGAAAGTCATAATCATCCATCAGCTATTGAACCTTATGGTGGTGCAGGAACAGGAATAGGTGGAATTTTAAGGGATATAATTTCTATGGGTGCTAAACCAATAGCTTTACTTGATTCTTTAAGATTTGGTCCCCTAGAAAATGATCAAAAATCAAGATATCTTTTTGAATATGTAGTTAAAGGTATTTCAGATTATGGTAATAGAGTAGGAGTTCCAACAGTTGCTGGAGAAGTTGAATTTGATGAATCTTTTCGAACTAACCCATTAGTAAATGTTTTATGTGCGGGTTTAGTTGAAAAAGATAAATTAGTTTATGGAATTGCACCTAATCCTGGAGATGTGTTCTTTTTAATGGGTGGAAATACTGGAAGAGATGGAATTCATGGAGTTACTTTTGCATCTGAAGAATTAACATCAGATTCTGAAACAGAAGATAGACCTGCAGTGCAAGTTGGAGATCCTTTTACTAAAAAACGAGTCATGGAAGCTTCCTATGAAATTTTGGAAAAAATTAATGTTTCAGGAGTTAAAGATTTAGGTGGTGGAGGATTAACATGTTGTATTTCAGAATTAGCTGATTCTTCTAATAATGGAGCAATTGTTGATTTAAATGCAATACCTCTTCGTGAAACAGGAATGACACCTTATGAAATTATGTTATCCGAATCTCAAGAAAGAATGGTTTTTGTTTTAGATCCTAAAGATGTTAATGAAGCTAAATCTATTTGTGATAAACATGAAATTATATCTGGTGTAATTGGTACAGTTACCGATGAAAATAATATGATTATACTTGATGATAAATTAGATAGAGATAATCAAGAAATTGCTAATTTACCAACTTTATTATTAGCTGATCCTCCTTCAATTGACAGAGAACTTAAAGAACCAATTAAAGATGAAACTCTTATAAATGTAGAAGATCCAAGTTTATCAAAATCCTTAATAAAAATTTTATCTTCTCCTAATATAGCTAGTAAAGAATGGGTTTATAAACAATATGATCATGAAGTTCAAATAAGAACAGTTGTTAAGCCAGGAGATGATGCAGCAGTTCTTAAAGTTGATGATAATACTGCTGTAGTTTTAACTGCTGATTCTAATACTATTCATACTAAATTATCTCCTTATGATGGAGGTGCAGGTTCTGTAGCTGAAGGAATTCGTAATGTAGTTTCAATGGGAGCTACACCTTATGCTGTTGTAGATTGTTTAAATTTTGGAAATCCTGAAAATCCTGAAATATTATGGCAATTTAAAGAATGTATTAAAGGAATGTCCGATATTGCATCTAAATTTGAATCTCCAGTTATTAGTGGAAATGTAAGTTTCTATAATGAAATGGAAGGAGTAAAAATAAATCCAACACCTGCTGTTGGAGTTATTGGTGTTGAAAAATTAGATAATATAAGAACTATGAATTTTAAGAATGAAAATGATAAAATAATTATTATTGGAAAAACTTATGATGAAATTGAAGGTTCTGAATATCATAGAGCAGTTCATAATATTGAACAAGGTAATGCACCAAAAATTCGAATAGATGATGAATTTGATAATGCAAGTACAGTTTTAAAATTAATTGATGAAGATTCTATTAAAAATATTACTGCAGTTCATGATTGTTCCCAAGGGGGTATTGCGGTTGCTTTATCTGAAATGGCAATGTCAGGTAATATTGGTTGTGAAATTGACATATCTAAAATTCCGAAGGATGGAAATATAAGTGATAATGATTTAATCTATTCTGAATCTCACGGAAGATATATATTAACTGTTAAATCTGATGCTTTAGATGATATTTTATCTAAAATTAATGTTCCTTGTAATTGTATTGGAGAAGTTAAAGGAAATGCATTTAAATTAGCAAACATTACTATTCCAGTTAAAGATTTAGATGAAGCTTATCATGGAGTAATAGAACAATATATGTCATAAATATTATAGGATGATTATATGAAAGGATTTTTTTCAAAATTGATGTCATTGGATGATGCTTTAAAAAAATTGGATTATCATCAAAAAGTAATGGATATAGAAGAAATTGATATTAAATCCGCACATAATAGAGTTTTAGCTGAGAATATTAAATCATTTCATAATTCTCCTCCTTTTGATAAATCTGCTATGGATGGATATGCCGTTATAGCAGAAGATACTTTTGGTGCATCTAATAATAATCATAAACATCTAAAAATAATAGACGCTATAGGTGCTGGAGATTTTTCAGAGAAGAAAATTGAATCTGGTGAAGCAATTAGAATAGCTACAGGTGCTCCAATTCCTAATGGTGCAAATGCAGTTATAATGGAAGAATATACTTCTCATTATAATAATGATTTAGAAGTTCATTCTCAAGTTAGTCCTAAAGATAATGTTTCTCCGATTGGTGAAGATTTAAAGTTGGGGGATAAAGTTTTAAGTTCTAATACTTTTATTCGTCCACAAGAGATGGGTTTAATTTCTTCAGCAGGTTTTAATAAAATTAAGGTTTATAAAAAACCTAAAGTTAAACTTATTATCACTGGTAATGAGTTAGTTGAACCTTCTCCAAAATTAGATAAAGCTAAAATAATTAATTCTAATCAATATACTATAGCTTCATTAATTGAAAGTGCAGGGGCCGTTGTTGAAGTAGATTATGCTAGAGATGATTTTGAGGAAGTAAAATCTTCTATTATTGAGAATTCAAAAAATTTTGATGTTATAATAACTACTGGTGGTACTGCTATTAGTAAAGGAGATGTTGTAGTTGATGCTGTTGAAGAATCTGGCGAGCTTCTTTTTCATGGTGTTTCTATAAGACCAGGTAAACCTGTTGGTTGTGGATTAGTTAATGATACTGTTGTTTTTACTTTATCTGGCCAACCCGTTGCTGCAATGGCACAATTTGATATTTTTGCACGAGGATATTTGGTAAAAATGCAGGGGCTTGATTATAATTATAAAATTGTAAAAAGAGAATCTGTTATGAAAATTCCTTCTAATTTAGGTCGAACAGATTTTATTAGAACTTATGCAGATGAAACATGTGCAAGACATATATTAAATAGGGGTTCTGGAATTATTAGATCAATGGTTGAAGCAAATAGTTATATAATTATTGATGAGAATAATGAAGGGATTGAAAAAGGAGATTTTGTTGATTTAGTATTTTTTGATTCAATGATTTGGAATAAATATTAAATACTTCTTTTAATAATAGTTATTTATTTATTTAGAATATATTAATTCTAATTTTTATTATTTTTTTTGAAAGTGAAACAATGAATGGAATTTGGTATTATGTCATAGCTTTTATAATTATTTGGGCTGTTTCTTTAATATTTAAAGATTATTTAACAGAACATGGTGTGGAAGTTGAATTCCCTTTATTAATGTGGAAAACAAAACGGCTTAGAGGGTTTATTGATAGAATTGCTAATAAATCTAAGAAGTTTTGGAAATGGTATATGAATGTTGGAGTTGTTATATCATTTGGTTTAATGATTTTTATGGCCGTAGCTTTGATATATTCTTTTACTCAAATATCTCAAACAGCGGCTGTAGGTTTGGTTATTCCAGGGGTGGATATTCCTGGTTCACCAATTTTTATTCCATTTATTTATGGGATATTGGCTTTAATTACAGTTATAATAATTCATGAGTTTTCTCATGGAATTTTGGCTAGGGTTGAGGATGTTAAAATCAATTCTATAGGTTTACTTTTGTTTACGATTATTCCTGGTGCTTTTGTTGAACCTGATGAAGATGAAATTAATGAGTTAGGAAAATTAAGTAAATTGAGAATTTATGCAGCGGGATCTATGGGAAATATGGTTCTTGCTGTAGTTGCAGTTATTATAGTTTTGGTTTTGTCTTCAGTTTTTGTTCCTATGGTATTTCATGAGGATGGAGTAAGTATTGATAGGACTGTTTCTGATGCACCTGCTGATGGTATTTTAAAATCAGGGATGGTTATTGAATCTTTAAATAACCAGAGTTTTAATAATTCTCAAGGTTATGCTGAGGCAATAAAGACATTGAAACCAAATCAAACAGTTTATGTTTCGACGGATCAGGGGGATTATAGTTTTAAATTAGGGGAAAATCCTAATAATAAAAGTTTAGGTTATATGGGAGTTCAAGCAGTTAAACATTATAGTTTTAATAATGGTGTTGGGGATAATGTTTTAAGCCCTGTTCTTTGGGTAATTTTCCCTTTGATTCAATTGTTTAGTTGGATATTTTTCCTTAATTTTGCAATTGGTACATTTAATTTATTACCTATGAAACCATTAGATGGGGGTTTGATGTTTGAAACATTGTTAAGTTATAAATTGTCGGATAAATATGTGAATCTTTTAACAAATTTTTCTTCCTATTTGATGTTGATTATTATTCTTGTTAGTTTGGTTTATGGTATTGGTTCTGCTTTGATTTAGTCTAATATTATATTCTAAATTTTTATTTTTTTAACTTTTTACTAATTTTAATGTAATGATATACATGTTCTATTTAATATTATCTTTATTTGATAATATATTGTTTAATTCTGTGATATAACTATTATTATTCCATAGGTTACTTATGTAACTATTGTTTTAATTAAGAGAAAAATTGTTTAAAATGAATGTTTTTTGTTTATGGAAAATTGATTTTGTAAATTAATAAAAATATTGAGATTTAAAAAAAGTAGTAAATAAAAAAAATAAAAAAGAAAAAATTAAATAAATATTTATAAGTTGTATCTTTCTTTAATTCCTTCTAATATTCTAGAGTGACGTCCTTCATCTTTGGAACTTTCACGGAAGAAATCGCTAGCGTCTTCAACACCGCATTCTTTAGCTTTATCTGAAGCTGCTCTTTTTTCAACATTAGCTTTTAATTCACCTTCAAGCATCATATCAATATTTTCACTTAAAGTTGGTTTAATTACTCCATTCATTTCAGCAAATCTTGCTGCATGTTCTGCTTCTTCAAATGCTAATCTTTTAAATACTTCAGCTAATTCTCCATAACCTTCTGTAGAAGCTTGTCTAGCCATAGCCATGTAAATTCCAACTTCAGCGGTTTCACCAGCGAAATTTCCTGCAACCTCTTTTTCTACATCAGTACCTAAGGTAGTGCCTATTTTACGTTCATATTCTGCCATATTTTTTCCTCCATTATATTAAATTTGGTATTATATAATCTATTTTTATATGTAATTAAATTTTTTGTTTATTTATTCAAGGTCTAATTTTTTTGCTGCTGCTACTAAATCTTGACCTAATTTATATGCAGCTAATTTTTCATCTTCATTAGGAACATAATAAATTTCATCTTTTTCTATAACTTCAAATCCAGAGTCGTTAAGGTATTCTGCTAAAATATCTGGTGAACCTCCTTTCCCTCCCATGGATCCGAATGTTACAGCTGGTCTTTTGAATCCAGTTCTGTTGAAATGAAGTCCTTTTAAGTAAAATAAAATGTCTCCCATACTTGGGAATGGATAATCGTTAATTGTTGGATCTCCAAATGCTACAGCTTTACTAGTTAAAATACTTTTTACTATTTCGCTTCTTTCATCTTCATGTAAATAGAACATTTCAACATCATAACCTTCTGCCATTGCTCCTTCAGCTACTTCATGAGCTAAAGTTTGAGTAGAGTAATGCATTGTATCATATACTATGGTTATTTTATCTTCTGCTAGTTTTCCAGTTGCCCATCCACTGTATGCGTTAATGATTTTCATTGGGTCTGTCCAAATTTGTCCATGTGATGGTGCAATCATTTTTATTTTATCTAATAAATCAAGTTCTATGATTTCATCGAATTTTTTAAGAACTTTTTTAGAAAGTGGAGTGATTAAGTTTGCATAGAATTTTTTTGCGCCGTCCATTAATATTTCTTCTGGGATATCGGTGTCTAATCTTTTTGAGTAACATAAATGTTGTCCAAATGCATCATTAGGGAATAAAATTCCATCTTCTACAAGAAGAGTGAACATACTGTCTGGCCAGTGGAGTAAAAATGCGTCTAAAAATGCAAATGTTCTACCTCCTAAATCTAAAGTGTCACCTGTTCCTACAGTTTGGAATTCGATTCCTTGTAATGCAGGGTAATGTTTTTCTAATCCCCCAACAGCTATTTCACTGCAGTATATTGGAGCTTCTGGGAATCTTTTATGGAGGTCTACTAATACTCCACTATGATCTTTTTCTACATGGTTTTGTATTATGTAATCTACTTGAACATCTTTTCCTTCTTGTTCGAATGCATCGTCTATTCTTGCCATTATTTCTTCGGTTTTTCCTGGGTATGCATTATCTATTAATGCAGTTTTATCTTCACCAAATACTAAGTATGCATTGTATGTAGTACCATCTAATGTGTATCCATGGTAAGATCTTAAATCCCAATCGATTACACCTATCCAGTATACTCCTTCTGCTATTTTTTGAGCTTTTGCTTTCATTGTTACGCCTCTAATTTTTTTAAAATTATTGTGAATAATAATGTTCGTATATTTAGGAACATTAGATTTATTATATTAAACTTGATATATAAATGTATTGATTTTTTAATTTGAGTTATCATAAACAATTTAAAATAAGTTGAAATTTGCTGTAATAAATAAATATATTTTAAATTTTTTAATAATCTTTTAAAATTATTTTAATTATAAAAAAAATTCTGTAATAATTTTTATTTAATTTTTTAATAATTTTAATTTCGTTTTTAATGTATTAAACAATATATAGTTAAAAAATTTGTTCGTAAAAAAATTAAATCTAAAACTATTAGTGAATATATGAACAAGTATAAATAATATAAATAGTATAATATAAAATAAAAAAAATTGTAAATTATAAAATTTTTTTAAAGTTCATAATTTTACATAAAATAACTACAATGAGATGCTAAAAATGGATAATAATATAGAATTTGAAGATAAAGAACCGCCTATACAAATATTTTCAAAAAGTGATGGTGAAGTAGGAGTTAATGTTGTAAAAAGTCCAGTTAAACTTACAATATTATCAATGTTAAAAAATAATGAAATGGAATTTGATGAAATTGTTAAAAACACAGGAAAATCAAAATCCACAATTTCAGTTCATTTAAAATTATTAAGAGAAGATGGTATAGTATCCTATAAATTTGACCCTAATGATCATAGAAAAAAAATCTTTTACATAAAATCAAGATGTCTAGGAGAAATTGAAGCAGCAGAACCAGTAGAGTTAGAAGAAAGAAAAATAGATTTCTTAGTAAAAAATATTCTAAATGAAACAAACTTCCAATTTTCCTTTTTACTTTTCCATACATTAAGATCAACATTAATTCAAGAAGGAATTAATATAGACCCTATATTATTAGATACCGGACGTCATATTGGAGAAACCATATATGAAGAATTAAAAGATGAAGATATAAATGTCTTTGTAAATAATATAATTAAATTTTGGAAAGAAAATGGTCTTGGAAAATTAGATATTAAACTAGGAGATACAATAGAGATTACCTCAGTTGATTGTTTTGAATGTGGTTTATTACCAAAAACAGGAAAACCAGCATGTTTTTTAGATGCAGGAATTATAGAAACATTAATTGCATCTTACTTAAAACAAGTTGTGCAAGTAACTGAAATTAAATGTTACACAATGGGAGATAATTGCTGTACATTCTTAGTAGAACCTACTGAAGAAGATTACGTTCCTTTAGTAGAATCCCAATAAAAATTTAAATTTAAATAGCTAAAAGTCAATTTAGCTATTATATTCTATTTTTTTTAAAAAAAAATTATTTTTCATTAAATTTTATCAAAGTAGTGGTTAAATAAGGTTTATCTTTAGAAAAACCTTTAATAATTTTTTCATCTTCCATACTACACTTTTCAACAGAATATATTTCTTTTTCACCAGATTTAGAATCGATAATATCTTCAAGTTCTTTGGTATTTCTAGAAGGTTTCATTAAAACAATTGAATTACTTTCATTTAAAATTGACTCTAATCTATCATCTATTTTTGGAATAATTGTAAGAACTTCATTTTTTTCAACTAAAGGTTTTCCAATACTTGATGCACAAGCAGTACAAGAAGTTATTCCAGGAACCATTTTAACAACGTATTCATTTGTTAGTCTTTTAAGTACATAAGAAAAGGTGGAAAAAATTGCAGGATCTCCAAGAGTTATAAAAGCCACATCAACTCCTTTATCCAAATAATTTGTTATTGAATTTGTAGCTTCATCCCAATGTTTTTCTAATGTTTTTCTGTCTTCAGTCATTGGAAAAACTGGGTCTAAAATTGTTAAATCTTTTATATCTTCTCTTTTATCAAGTATAGGTTTAACAATTGATAGAGCTATACTATCTTTTTTTTCAGATGATTTAGGGGAACATATTACTGGTATTTTACTTAAGATGTTTACAGCTTTTATGGTTAATAGTTCTGTGTCTCCAGGACCAACTCCTATTCCAATTAATTTTCCTTTTTCTACCAAAATTATCACTCTCTTTTCTAATTTCAATTATATGATTAAATTAATATTATAATATTTACTCTAGTTTAATCTTTTTAATATTTTTTTATTTTATAATTTTATTTTTCAAATGCTCTAGGTTTATTTATTTATATTATCAAAAACAATAAATTTACTAATGACTAATTCTATTTTTTGTTCAAATTGCGGTATGTTAAAAGAAAATTGTGTTTGTGGTAAACACAAAAAGAAAAAAATTAAAGTTGTAAATAATTATAATGAATTTAAGAGTAATAATATGAGTTCTGATAGTGAATATAAAGGATTAGATAGTTTTAAAAAGTCTAAAACTAAATCAGCTTTAGAAAATGTGGAAATACCTAAAAGTTATTCAATAGAAAAAAATTCTTTGCCACAAGATAAAATTGATATTTTAAAGGAAAAATATCCTTATATTAATAATGATATTCTTGAAAACTTTCCATTTGAACAACCTAGACCGGGACAATTAGAAATTATTGAAGATATAGAAGATGCTATTTCAAAAGGATATAAATATATTATTTTAGAAGCTGGAACAGGGACTGGAAAATCCGCTGTTGCAACAACTTTGGCTAGAATGTATGAATCTGCTTATATATTAACTATGACTAAGCAATTACAATCTCAATATGCTAATGAATTTCATTTCCCTCTTGTAAAAGGAAGATCTAATTTCGGATGTTTACATGAAAATTTAGATACAACCTGTGATATGGGGACTTGTAAAACATCACCTTCTTCTTCTAAATTCATATGTCCATATGGAATAGCTAAAAATCCTACTCTTTCAGGTACAGAAGCTTTTGAAGATTCTCGTGGGGGTGTCATGTTTTATCAATCAGATAATCATTGTAATTATTGGCAACAGAAAGCAAATGCTATAAATTCTCCAATTACTTTAATGAATTATGATTATGCAATTTTAGAGTTGAATTATGTAAAACATTTTAGTCCTAGAAGTTTATTGGTTCTTGATGAAGCTCATAATATAGAAAATAAATTGATGAGGATTTTAGAATTAAATTTATACAATAAACGTTTAGAAAATGATATTAAAAAGGTTATAAGCCCTCAAACTATTCATAGTGGGGAAGTTGAAGATTGGGTAATGGAAATTGAAGCCGTTTATGGGGCTTATAAAGATATAGATATTAAAGATCTTCCTAAAAATAAGGCTGAAAGGATTTTTTCAACAACATCACGATTAAAACAGTTAAAGGAAAATCTTCAAAATGAACCAAAAAATTGGGTTATAGATCCAACTCCGGAAGGAGTATCATTTAAACCACTTCGTGTTCATCATTATGCGGAAGATTATTTATTCAAATATGGAGATGTTGTTTTATTTTTAAGTGCTACTATTTTATCTCATAAAATGTTTTCAAAATGGTTAGGTCTTAATCCTAAGGATGTTTATTTTATAAAAGTAGATAGTCCTTTTCCAGTGAATAAAAGACCAATTGAACTTAAATTAGCAGGAAAAATGTCTGCTAATAGAATAAAACATACTGCTCCTAAAACTTTACCTATTCTCAGTAAAATTCTTAAAAGACATGCTGAAGATAAAGGTTTAATTCATACTAACAGTTATAAATGCCAGAATTATATAACACGTAATCTTCCTAATTCAAGATTAATTTCACATAATTCACTAAATCGTGAAAGAGTTTTAAAATATTTTGAAGAAGATGAAAATCCATTAGTTCTTGTTTCTCCATCAATGAGTGAAGGTGTGGATTTACCTTATGATAAATGTAGATTCCAAGTAATATATAAAATCCCTTTCCCATATTTAGGAGATAAACAAGTCAATATGAGAAGAAAAAGAGATCAACGTTGGTATGCTTATAAAACTGTTATGACTTTGATGCAGGCATATGGTAGAGGAATGAGAGCAGAAGATGATTCTTGTGTAACTTATATTTTGGACAGTGACATTAAAATGTTGTTTAAAAGTCCTTTATATAAATCCTTAATTCCCGATTTTTTCAAAGAAGCAGTAATAGTTAATGATGATTTTTAAGGTTTAAATACTTAAATAATTTTTTTAAAAAAAGAACGGACCTAGGGGGATTTGAACCCCCGATCTCGGGATCCGAAGTCCCGCGTCATTCCAGGCTAGACCATAGGACCAGAGATAAATATATACTTTAAATTTTAAAGATATTTTTATCATTTATATTTTAATTTTTATTATTTATAAATCATTAGTATTTTTTAAATAGTCAAAACATATTATATATAAACATTAATTTCTTATAAAATTCATTAATTTTATTTTTATCAAGTAAAAGTTAAATATTAATTGAGAGAGTAAAAAAAATATGCTAACTAAAAGAATAATTCCATGTTTGGATTGTGATTTACAGGTTCCTGAAGGTAGAGTTGTTAAGGGAGTGGAGTTTAAACAGATAAAATATGCTGGAAATCCTGTTGAATTAGCAACACGTTACTATGAAGATGGGGCTGATGAAATAGTTATATTAGATATAACTGCTTCTCATGAAAGACGAGGCACTATGAGAGATGTTATTGAAAGATTAACTGAAAATGTGTTTATTCCCATATGTGTAGGTGGAGGTATTCGTAAAGTGGATGATTATGTTAATATGCTCAAAGCAGGTGCAGATAAATGTTCAACAAATACTGCTGCTATTCATAATCCTGATTTATTAACTGATGCAGCAAAAGTTGTTGGTTCACAAGCAGTTGTTATTGGGATTGATGCTAAAAGAAGATATGTTAAAGATGAAAAGGAAGCACCTGATAAAAATATAATAGAAACGGATAAAGGTCTTTGTTGGTTTGATTGTAGTATTTATGGAGGTAGAGAGTTCACAGGAGTAGATGCAATATCTTGGGCTCAAACATGTCAAGATAAAGGTGCAGGTGAAATACTTTTAACTTCTATGGATGGTGATGGAACTAAAGATGGTTATGATATTGACTTAACAAAAGCTATTAATGATAATGTGGATATACCTGTAATAGCATCTGGAGGGGTTGGAACACCTGAACATATTAAAGAAGCTTTTACTGAAGCTAATGCAAGTGCTGCTTTAGCAGCAAGTATATTTCATTTTAATGAATACCCTGTTCCAGTAGTTAAAAAATATTTAAATGAACATGGGGTAAATGTCCGTTTATAAAAATTAAATTTTGAAAGGTAAAAAGATGAAATATGATAAATTAATAAATTTAGAATTAACTCAATTATCCGGGCAAACATCTCAACCCCCATGGATTATTAATGATAAAAATCAATTTCAAGGTTTGTTAATTTTAAATGAATCTCCTGTTCTTGTTAAATTATCTCAAAACAATATTAATTCATTAAATATTGATTATGAATTACCAATAAATGTGGATACATATATTAATGAAAAAAAGTTAAAAAAAGAAATATTTGATGAAATTAATAGAATATATAATTTAAATTTTGATTTAAATAAATTTTATAAGTTTTTATCTAATGATTCACAATTAGCAGATTCTATTAATTTTTGTAAGGGTTTACGTCTTTTTTTAGCTAAAAATCCATTTGAATGTATTATATCTTCAATATGTAGTGCTAATAATTCAATAACTAGATGGACAAAATCTATTTCACAGATAGAATCTAAATGGGGAGAAAAATTTCAATTTTCATCAGGAAATTTTTACACCTTTCCAAACCCTAACAAATTATTAAATGTTCCTTTAGACGATTTAGAAGAATATGAATCCTTAAATAAATCAATTGATATAGAATGTTGTGTTAATAATCTTAAAGCATGTGGTGTAGGTTATAGGGCTCCTTATATGAATAAAACTTCTAATATATTTTCAAATCAGATAAATTTTAATGATATGTTTGGAATGAAGTATGAAGAAGCATTTGAAACTATTTTAAAAGTTCCAGGGGTTGGACCTAAAGTTGCAGATTGTATATTATTATATGGGTTTGGTTTTCAGGAAGCATTTCCTTCTGATGTATGGATAAAAAGAATTATATCCACATTATATTTTGATGGAGAAGATATATCTGCAAATAAAGTCCGTGAATTTGGAATAAATAAGTTTGGGGATTATGCAGGATATGCACAGTTATATCTATTTCATTATGCTCGTAAATCTGGTTTAATGAATCAAATTTCTAGTAAAAAAAATAAATAGTTTTAGGTGTTGATTATTATGAAAAATATCCATTATTCCTTAGATGATGAAGAAAATTATACTATTGAACAAATTAAACAGATTTTAGTTGAATTTTCTGATGTTAAAGGGTTATCTGAAGTTTTAAATGAGACTAAAAATTTATTTGATAATGAATCTTTTATTAAAATATTTAAAGAAGCTCAAAGTACTGCAGAAAAAGATTATAATAGACTAAATTTCTCAGATGGGGAGCAAATATCAAATGATTCTTTATTGGGAAAATATCCTCAATTAAAATATGCATCTATTTTTAAAAAGCCTGTAATTTATATGCCTTCTTTACATGGAGATTTAATAATGTACACTACTTTTATAAGTACTTTTACTTTATTATCTACAATTTGCAATGTTAAATTTGGACATTTGATTAGTATTGAAAGAGTATTTAGTTTATTAGATCGAGTTATGGTTTTGTTAGATAATTTTAATCAGGATTTAAATTTTACATCTCCTGATCAGGAGTTTTATGAAAAAATTAAGAATATAAAATGGGATAAAAAAGCAAAAAAACTTAATAAAAAGATTCAAAATATTAGAAATAACATTACTAATGTTAATTCTGGAAATATGGATATGTATAATACTCGATTTAATTTAACAGAGAGTTATTTAATTATATTCTTGGCTGCTTCAAGTGCAGTTAATTGTAATAGGGACAAAATTAGTGTTGATGATTTGATTAATTCTTTGAAAACTTATTATAAATTAGTTGAAATAGATAATTTAAATATATAATTTTCTTATTTAAAAAATAAAAAAGTTTTAAAGGAATATTTATCCTTTAACTCTTACTTTATTCATTACATCTCCTTCTTTTATTGCATTAACAACATCCATTCCTTCTCTTACTTGTCCAAATACAGTGTGAACACCATCAAGATGAGGTTGAGGGGAGTGTGTTATAAAGAATTGACTTCCACCTGTATCTTTACCTGCATGTGCCATTGATAAAGCTCCAGTTCCATGTTTATGAGGGTTTCCTTCTGTTTCACATTTTATTGTGTATCCCGGTCCACCAGTTCCATTACCATTTGGGTCTCCACCTTGTATAACAAAATTAGGAATTACTCTGTGAAATGTTAATCCATCATAAAAACTAGAATTTGCTAGTTTTTCAAAGTTTGCTACAGTTCCTGGGGCTTCATTAGGAAATAATTCTAATACTATATTTCCTTTATCAGTTTCTATTGTTGCAGTTTTCATTCTATCATCTCCTATTTAAAATTTTTTTAATTATAATATTATCCTATTTACTTTTTTTATGTATATAAATCAATATGTTTATTTATTCACTTTCATAACTAACGCTAGTTTTTCCAGCTAAAATGTTTTTCCAGTCTTCATAATTTTCTTCAAGGATTGTAGGAATATCTAGTCCATAAGGGCATCTTTCTTTACATTCTTCACAATGTGTACAATCTTCTATTTTTTTCATTTCTTCTTTGTTTTTATCAGTTAAATATAATTCTGGTGGAAAACGTCTCAAAAATAGAGACATTCTTGCACACATAAATATTTGGATATCAACAGTACATGGTGAGCAGTATCCACATCCTCTGCAGAAATCTCCGCTTAATTCCTCTTTGTCTTTTTCAATTTCTTTTTTTAATTTATTATTTAATTTAATTGGGGATTTTAGATTGTTTATTGCTTCATTTAATTCTTTTTCTTTTTGAATTCCCCATATTGGTAATATATTCTCGTATTGGTTTATAAATCCGAAAGCTGCAGGACCATTACTTATTAATCCTCCTGAAAAAGCTTTCATAGCAATAAAACCAATATCTTTTTCTTTACATAATTTAACTAGTTTAATATCCTCATCATCACTAAGATAAGAAAATGGGAATTGTAATGTTTCATATAATCCTGATTCTACAGCTTCTTTAGCTAAATTTAATGGATGAAATGTAATGCCAATGTGTTTAATAAGACCATTTTCTTTAGCTTCTAACATTGCATCATAAAGTCCATCTTCTCCATTAGGTTTTGGAACAAAAGGAGGGTTATGAAATTGGTATAAATCTAAATATTCTGTCTTTAATTCTTTCAAGCTTGTTTTTAAATCATTCCAAAAATCATCAACAGTTAAAGCTCTTGTTTTAGATGCAATAATGATATTTTCTCTAACATCACTTAATGCTTTACCCATTTTTTCTTCACTATCTGAGTAAGCTCTTGCAGTGTCAAAATAATTCATACCTCCTTCATAAGCTTCTCGTATTAATTTAATGCCTTGTTCCATGGGAACTCTTTGAACTGGTAATGCACCGAAACCATTTTTATTAACTACTATTTCTGATTTTCCTAATCTAACATTTACCATGATTTTCACTTTCTTATATTTCCATTAATTTTAATTAATCTTCTTCATAATAATATTTATAATTTAATAAATATAATTATTATTTAGTTAATTAATTATTTTAATAAAATAATTTTTACTTATTTTAGTTTAATCAATTAATCATAAAAGAATTTTTTTGAAAAATTTAGAAGAGGGATAATAAAATGAATACTGATGAAATTATGAATTTATACGATGAATATGTGATGCATACTTATGGAAGACAACCTATTGTATTAGATCATGGTCATAAACAATATGTTTATGATAAAGATGGAAATAAGTATTTAGATTTCTTTGCAGGTGTAGCAGTTAACAATGTTGGTCAAACAGATGATAATGTAGTTAAAGCAATTAAAGAACAGGCTGAAAAAATGATTCACTGTTCTAATATTTATTATAATGAACCTGCAGCCATATTATCTAAAAAATTAGCAGATATTTCAGGGCTTGACAAAGTTTTCTTTGGTAATAGTGGGGCTGAAGCTAATGAAGGAGCAATAAAGTTAGCAAGAAAATATACGGGAAAAGGAGATATTGTAGCAACTTACAATTCTTTTCATGGAAGAACAATGTTAACCGTTACTGCAACTGGTCAGGATGAGTATAAATTACCTTTTAAACCATTACCTCCAGGATTTAAGCATGTTGATTTTGGAGATATAAATGCAATTAAATCAGCAATTGATGAAAACACTGCAGCTGTATTAATTGAAATTGTTCAAGGTGAAGGAGGAATAAATGTTGCTCCTGATGGATACTTTGAAGAATTAGATGCATATTGTAAAGAAAATAATGTATTGTTAATAATTGATGAAGTTCAAACTGGTTTAGGAAGATGTGGAAAAATGTTTGCATATCAACATTATGATATTAAACCAGATATAGTAACTATAGCTAAAGGTTTAGGTGGAGGAGTCCCTATAGGTGGAACTTTAGCAACAAATGAAGTAGCTACAGGTTTTGAACCAGGAGATCATGGTTCTACATTTGGGGGAAATCCATTAGTTTGTGCTGCAGCTAATGCTGCTATTGATACAATCCTAGAAAATAAATTAGTTGAAAATTCTGAAGAAGTAGGAACATATTTAAAATCTAAATTTTTAGAATTAAAATCTAAATATAATTTTGTTGTTGATGTTCGTGGTTTAGGATTATTACTAGGTATTGAATTAAACATGCCCGGTGGAGAAATAGTGGATGCTATGAGAGAAAAAGGAGTATTAATAAATTGTACTGCTGGTAATGTTCTAAGATTTGCACCTTCACTTTTAATTACAAAAGAAGATGTTGACAAAATGATTTTAATTTTAGATGAGGTATTCTCTGATATTTCTTAAACACAAAATTTTTTATTAATCATTTTATTATTTTTCCATATTTTTTATTTAATATTTTTTCTAATCCCTCAGTAATGTCTAGGGTTTTTATTTTTTCAATATCTACCCAACTGTAATCTATATGTTCTTCACTTATTTTTACATTATAATTTTCAGGGATTACATTAATTATTAGTTGTACAGTTCGTTTTTTTACAAAATCTTGTTGAATTGCTTCATAAAATTCTCCTAATGTTACATCTAAATTAGTTTCTTCTTTAAATTCTCTTATAAGTGCTTCATCAAAAAATTCTCCTTTTTCAACTTTTCCTCCAGGAAGTTCCCATTGACAAGCACCAGTTTTAGATTTAGGATGTCTTTTTAGAAGTAATATTTTGTTTTCTTTTTTAGCTATTCCTCGCATTGTTAATCCATAAGGTTTTACCATATTAATCACATTTATTATCATTGAATTTAGTTTAATTACTTTTCTAGATTAATTATATATAATACAAATAATATAATTTTTATTGATGAATATTAAGTCTAATTAAATGATTTTTGATTTTTTTAGAATCTATAGACAAAATTTTTAGGTATACCTAAACTTTATATACTCTGAAGTTTAATTACCAATTGTGAGTAAAAATAAAATTAAATATTTTTGGAGACTAATAATGGATTTAAATATTAAAACTAATGAAAAAGACCATTTAACTGTTGGTGGTGCTGATGTTTGTGATATAGTAAAAGAATTTGGCACTCCTTTATATGTTATTGATGAAGATAGAATACGAGATAATTATCAAAGATTTTATAATGCATTTTCAAAATATTATGAAGATTTTAAAGTATTTTATGCATGTAAAGCTAATACAAACCTTGCTGTAATGTCTATATTGAAAGATGAAGGTTGTTGTATTGATACAGTTTCTCCGGGTGAAGTATACACTGCTAAAAAATTAGGATTTTCAGCAGATCGAATTCTTTTCACTGGTAACAATATTAAGAATGATGAAATGAAGTATGTCTTTGATGAAGATGTTATTTTAAACATTGATTCAATGTCTGCTCTTAGAAGATTAGCTGAAGTTACTAAACCTGATGGTCAGAAAATATCATTTAGAGTTAATCCAATGGTTGAAGCTGGACATCATGAACATTGCATTACTGGGGGAGTAATGGCTAAATTTGGTATAATGGAAACTGAAGCTGTTGAAGCATATAAATTGGCTAAAGAATTAGGTTTTAATCCTGTAGGAATGCATTCTCATATTGGTTCTGGAATCTTAGATCCTGAACCATTTAAAGTAGCAATTGAATCAACTATGGATATAGCAGGTAAAGTTCATAAAGAAGCAGGTGTTGATTTTGAATTCTTAGATTTCGGAGGAGGTATTGGAATACCTTACACTCCAGAGGAACAATTGCTTGACTTAGATAAATTTGCAAAAGAGAATGTAGCATTATTTAAACAAAAATTAGAAGAATATGATATGGGAGAACCAACTTTATATCTTGAGCCAGGAAGATATATTGTAGGAGATGCTTCAGTACTTCTTGTAACAGTTAATAGTGTAAAACAAAGTTATAGAAAATTCATCGGAACTGATGCTGGATTTAATACTTTACTTAGACCAACAATGTATGGTTCTTATCATCATATTGTGGTTGCAAATAAAATGAATGCTCCAGATAATGAAGAAGTTGATGTTGCAGGAAATGTATGTGAATCTGGAGACTTATTTGCTAGAGATAGAATGTTGCCTGAAATAGAAGAAGGAGATATTTTAGGAATATTGAACGCAGGAGCATATGGTTTTACAATGGCATCAAATTATAATTCTAGACCTTTACCTGCAGAAGTACTTGTAAGTTCTGGTAAACCTATATTAGTCCGTGAAGAAGAAACATTTGAGGATTTATATAATAAACAAATCATTCCAGATCATTTAAAAGATTAAATAAAAAAATATAATGTGAGGCTTGCAATGAATTTAAAAGGATTGAAATTTTCTAAAATGCATGGTATAGGTAATGACTTTGTAATAATTGATGAAAGTAAAGGAGAAATTATTCCAGAAAAAGATAAACCAGAAGCTTGTAGATTTCTTTGTGATAGACATTTTGGTGTAGGTTCTGATGGATTATTAATTGTTTGTTCATCTGATAAAGCAGATTTAGGGTATAGAATGTTTAATCCTGATGGATCTGAAGCGGAAATGTGTGGAAATGGTATTAGATGTTTTGGAGATTTTGTTTATAGAAATAAAATCATTGAAAAAGAATCTATGACAGTTGAAACAATGTGTGATATTTTAACTTTGGAAGTAAATGTTGAAAATGGGGAACCTGTGTCCTTTAAAGTTAATATGGGATTATCAACTTTTAAAGCTGAAAAAATTCCAATGATAACAGATTCTGAAGAATTTTTAAATCAAGAATTAATTGTTGAAGGAGAACCAATAAATATTACAGCAGTAAATGTTGGAAATCCTCATGCGATTATTTTCGTTGAAGATTTAGAGAATGTGGACATTGATAAGTTTGGTCCAGCTATAGAATGTCATGAAGTTTTTCCAGAAAAAATTAATGTTCATTTTGTTAAAGTTATATCTCCTAATGAAGGTCAAATGCGAACATGGGAAAGAGGGGCTGGAGTAACATTAGCATGTGGAACTGGTGCAACTTCAACAGCTATTGCAGGTTATAAATTAGGATTATTTGATAAAAATATTCTTCTTCATTTACCTGGTGGAAATCTTGAGTTTAATGTTTATGAAAAAGATGATGAACTTGGAGTTTTCATGGAAGGGCCTGCAGAATTAGTTTTTAATGGTGAAATTCAATAATTATTTTAAATTTATTTTTTCACCTTATTTTTTCTATTTTTTATATTAAGTATCCATTTATTAAGACTATTTCTTCAAAAAAGAATTTTTCACTTGCAACTATTTCGGATATAAATCCAGATTTATCTAATTTTTCTAGTGTTTTATCAATATTAGATAATGAAGATTGAATTAATTGAACTTTTCCTTCATTGTTTAAGTAATTTTTCGCTTGATTTAAGAACTGATCTATAACTTTTCTTCCATCTGGACCACCATCGAATGCAAAATTCAATTCATCATCTATAACTTCCTCTTCACAAGTAGGTAGATATGGGGTATTAAATATAATTACATCAAATTTTCTATTTTTTAAAGGTTCAAATAAATTACCAAATATTAATTCAACATTATTAATATTATTTTTTTTAAGATTTTTTTCAGCTAATTCAAGAGCATTGAAATTAATATCAGTAGCAATTACTTTATCCGTTAATTTAGAAGCATACATAGCAACTAATCCAGTACCAGTTCCTATTTCTAATACACTATCTCCATAATTTATATCAAGATTTTCCGCTAAAAGGAATGTATCATCAGAAGGTACATATACTAATTCATCAGTTTCTATTTCAAATTCGCCTAATTTCATTTTTTTTAATCCTCTAAATTTATTTTTTCAATATTATATCCTCTAATTTATCTGAAAGTAATAATATTTCTTCAGGACTCATATTAACTGCTCTTTTAATTAATAAATCCTCTGCTTTAATATTATTTAATATGTTTTTCATTTCTTTTTTATCTTCATAACCTAAAATATGTCGAGAGTCAATTAAAGCATTTTTAGATTTTTTATTTTTATGTTGAAAAAGTGCTTTACATACAATTTCATAATTTTTAAATTGATTATCATTAATTTTTGAATTTATAATATTTTTAGGAGTTAGTTTTAGAACTACTGAATCGACTTTTGGTTTAGGAATAAATGATTCTGGAGATACATGATCTAATATTTCAACATCTCCTTTAAAATATAACATTGCTGAGAGTCTTGAATATTCTTTGCTGCCAAATTTAGCTATCATACGTTTTCCAAATTCTTTTTGATACATTAAAATAGCTAAATCAAAGGAGTAATTCAAGAATTTAAATGTTATTGGGGAAGAAATTTGATAAGGTAAGTTAGAAACGATTTTATTAAATTTTGGAAAATCAACTTCCACGGCGTCTGCATTAATTAATTCAACATTACTAATATTTTCATCTTTTAATCTTTCGTTTAAAATATTAAAAATAGTATTATCTTGTTCAATAGCAATTACTTTTTTTACCTTTTTAGCTAATTCCACGGTAAGTGTTCCAATTCCAGGCCCAATTTCCAAAACTATATCTTTATCATTTAAATTAGCAAATGATAAAATTTTATTTTTTTTGAAATCATCAATTAAGTAATTTTGTCCTAATTTTCGGTTTAAGTGAATATTATGTTTTTGAAGTATATTTTTTGTTTCTTTAGCTAAAGAATAATTAGTTCCTTCATTTTTCAAATAATCACTTCATATTTAGGATTTTTTTTAAAATATATTTAAAATAAGAGGTTGTTAAATAAAAAAGTTAAAAAAAAGATTTTAATCTTTTTTTAATAATAATTTATCTTTTGTTGTATCTGGTTTTTCGACCTTTATTTGGTCTTCTTTTACCATTTGATCTATTTGGAATTTGAGTAAATAAGTAATATTTATTTTTTCCCTTTTTAACTGTATTAGTATCTATTTCTAATTTTATTCTATTTGTTAACATTCCTATAGGGTCAGTTAATACAGGAACTCTTTCTTTAATATCTTCAAAGCTTTCAAATGGTTTTTCATTTCTAGCTTTTAATATTGCTTCTCTATGCTTTTTACCAATTCCTGGTATGAGTTCTAATTTATGCAATCTTGTGCTTATTGGTCCAGCTTCATTGAAGAAATTAACATATTTTTCTTCTTGTGATTCTATAATCTGTTTAATAGCATATTCAATTTCTATTCTACTGGTAGCAGTTAAGTCGTCATAATTTAGTTTTCTTTTCACACTACTAATTCTATCTCTTTTTCCTGGTCCAATATAAACTTCTTCTAATATTTCTAAGTCTACTCCTTTTTTTGGACTTAACTCTAATAAATTGAATCTTTGTGTACCAATGGCTTGAGCTATTGCACTTCCTTTAAAAGATGTCATATCTGGTTTTACGTAACCTAAACTTAAATAATCTAATATGATTGCTTCATCTTCCTTTTTAGGGCTATTACTATCCATTTAATCACCATCGTGTTATTTTTATGTTTTATTTTTGATTTTCATTTTTTAGTAAAATTTTAATCACTGTAATTTTTATTTAACTTAATATAATAGTTTTTTGAATTAATTTTTAATATTTTTTATAATTAAAATTTTATAAATTTAGATGTTAATCTTTTGAAATCTATTTAAACCTAAATTTATTTATTTTTTTAAGAAATAGTGTTTAATATATAAAAATTTTAAAATTTTAGAATTTTATTATTAAAATTAATTTTTATTAAAAAAAGTTTTTTTTTGAAAGTAATTAAAAATTTTAGTGTAAATTATGTAAAATGGAAAAATTAGATATTTTGAAAGTAGTAAATATTATTCTTCTACTTCGTATTTATCTAATATTTTAAGAATTTCTTCCATTTCCTCTTTTTTTATTGGAAACTTTTCTTTAGCGAAAATTAATCTTAAATCAGCTAAATCTTTTGGCATTAAATCAGCTATGCGTATGGCATATTTGGTTTTTACAATTTCTTCTAATTCTTCAATTAATTTTTTAGTATCTTCTAAAGAAAGTTTTTGGAAGTTTGTAACATGTGCTAAAGTTAAGTTTTGTTCATAGCTGAGTTCATTTTTTTCAGAGAATTCTTCTAAAATTTCTTTAACTTCAGCAGCGGGAACTGGATGTACATCCAAAGTATTTTTCCCTATCATTAGAATCACTCTTGAGCTTTTAAGTGGTCAGGTCTAACTATTAATTCTTTAGCCTTGTTTCCATCTTTTAATGAGAGAATATATGCTTCTCCTTTTTGACCAGTAACCTTTGCGGTTTTACCATGGAATCTAGAGTGTGGTTGTCCTCTTTGGATACTTGGGTCTATAATGATGTGAACTAAATCTCCTTCTTCAAATGTTTGAATTTTTTTAGTAATAGGATTAGAACGTCCTGGTCTTTGAGTTTTAGTTAATTTGTTTCTGCTTCTACTTTTAAATCCTCTTGATCTTTTCATTTTTCATACCTCTAGTAATGTTAATGTATTAATTGCCTTTTGGGCTAATGTAGATGAGATATCTACTATTTTTTGTAATATTAAATAATTTTAGTTATTTAGTTTTTTATTGTCAAATTTTAACTTAAATATTAAAAAGACTAAATTGTAATAGTTAATTAACTCAGTTATCTAAAATTATATAGTAAACAGATAAATTTCAAAAATATTTCAGAATAAAAAAATTATTAAAATAAAATGAAATTTTAGTATAATATTCGATAATACTAAATTATTTTGATAAAGATATTAATATACTTTACCATTTTAACATATTTTTTATTTGGTTAAAATTATATAAAAAGCTTTTCATTTTTAAAATATTTTAAATATAAAAATATAATTTTTCATGATTTTAAATTATTATTAATTATTTTATTCCCACTTCAATAACATCTAATTCTTTACAAACAGATTTATTATTTAATAAGTCGCTTATATTGGGTTGGCTTCTTCCATCATCTCCAGATATAAGTTCTTTAATATAAAGACCTCCTTGAGTTTTTATTATCATTTCAAAATTATGAGAATCTTTATATTCTGCTTTTATATCTTTAACTTCTTTGGTTCTAATTTTATCGGCTCTTCTATGAGAAACTCTGTTAGGGGTTCGTTGTTTTATAATTTGTAATTGGTTTAGTTTAGTTAATTCCTCTTTTTTAATTTCTTCTTCACAATTTACTAGAGCTCTATAAACTTTATAAGTATCAGGTGATGAAACTTTTATTTCAGCTTTTCTGCTTCTTTTAACAAATTTTAAATTATTATATTTAGTTTTATTTGCATTTATTTCATTAACTTCTTTTTCAATTTTATTTAGGTTTAATTTTCTTATTTTAGGTTCTTTGATTTCTAGTACAAATGGTCTTCCACTTCCTAACATTCTAACATCAATGTCTTCTCTTCCGGATCCATGGAATTTAGCTTCATATCCTTTGCTTTCTTTTAAAACTGTTTCTGATAATAATTCTTCTACAGATTCGGAATATTGTTTGCCTGTACCATTGCACATTTCACAACCTCTACCTTTACAATTTCTACAAGGCCATTTAGTTTGTGGAATTCCTCGTATAAATTTGTTATATCTTCCTTCGATAAAAATAGGGTTGATTTGTATTCTTACTTTTATATTATCTAGTGTTCCATCTTTTAAAACTTTAGGATTTTCTTTAAATAAGTTTTTTAAATCAATCATAATTACTATGTCTTGATTTTCAAAATCAACTTCTTTATTTAAAGTTTTTTCTAACAGTTTTCCAGAAATTCTATTTATCTCTTTTTTAATAGGTTCTACATCTAAATCTAATCTTTGACTTAGGTATTCATCTCTTTCAATTATACCGGGTTCAATTTTGGAACCAACTAAAAATGTGTCGTATTCTAAATTTAAATATTCTATTTTTGTTGTGACTTTTTTTATTAATGTGTCATCTAAGTAACTGAAAATATTTTTACATATATCGCACTCTTCGTCATTTTTGAAGTCTTTTAAGTTTAACTCTTTTCGTATTTTTTCTCCTCGTTCGATATTTCCATTACCTTCAATCACATCGGAGAATTTTCGTCCAAGGCAATGATTGCATATTTTATTATCTGTAAGTGCAATAAGTTCTAATATTTTATCTTTTGTTTTTTGTTCCATATTATCTTCTATTGTTCTGATATTTTGTTAAATTGTTTTAATGTTAAATGAATGATGGTTTATTTCATAAATTGGCCCATTAGACGATTCATAGCGCCTCCACCCATTCCTCTTCTTCCTATTCCTTTCATAGCTTTTTTTGTGTTATTATAATATTTTAAAAGATCTTTAACTTCGGATTCGTCAACTCCTGCTCCTTTTGCAATTCTTGCAATTCTAGAATGTTTGATAATTTTTGGGTTTTCCATTTCTTCTTTAGTCATTGAAGACATCATTATTTTATAAATTTCAATTCTTTCTTCAGTCATTTTTGAAGCTTCTTTAGGTATTTTAGCACCCATTCCTGGAATCATATTCATTATTTGTTGCATTGGTCCCATCTTGTTCATCATGTCAAATTGGTTTTTCATATCTTTTAAGGTAAATTTACCACTTAACATTGCATTCATGGTTTCTGTAGCAACATCTTCATCAACAACTTCTTCAGCTTTTTCAACTAAGCTTCTGATATCTCCCATTCCAAGTAATCTTGATATGAATCTTTCAGGGTCGAATGGTTCAAAGTCATCAATTCTTTCTCCTGTACCAATGAATTTTATAGGGGCTCCAGTTTCTGCAACTGCAGATAATGCTCCTCCACCTTTTGCGGTACCATCTAATTTTGAAATAATTATGGAACCTATATCCGTTGCTTCAGAGAAAGCTTTTGCTTGAGCACCTGCTTGTTGGCCTATTGTTCCATCAATTACTAATATGGATTCGGTTGGTTGAATAACTTTATCTAATTCTTTCATTTCATTTAAAAGATCTGATTCGTCTTTATGTCTTCCGGCTGTATCGAAAATAATAACTTTTTGGTTTTTAAATTCTTTAAGACCTTTTTCAGCTAAATCTAAAGCATCCTTATTTTCAGGATCTCCGTATAATGAAATCTGCATTTCCTCAGTTAATTGTTTTAATTGTTCATATGCTGCAGGTCTCCAAGTATCAGTACATACAACTGCTGGTGAAAATCCTTTTTTTTGTAAATATTTACATAATTTACCTATTGTGGTTGTTTTACCACTTCCTTGTAATCCTAAAAATAGGATTTTGAATGGTTTTTGGTCGATACTTAAATCAACTGCTTCAGATCCAAGTAAATTTACCATTTCTTCATAGATAATTGTTATTACATGTTCTCTAGGGGTAATTCCTTTTGGTGGTTCTTCTTCAAGTGCTCTTTTTTCTATTTTTTTTGATAATGATTGGACTAATTTTATATTAACATCTGACTGTATTAAAGCTCTTTGTATTTCTCTAACTACTTCTTTAATAGTTTTTTTATCAATTACAGACATTCCTGCTAATTTTTTCATGGTGTTTGTTAGATTTTCTCCTAAACTTCCTAACATTTCTTTCATCACCTTTTTTTTTACTTTATTAGATTATTATTTAGATAAAATTGAATATTTTTATTATTTTCTTTAATTTAAATTGAAGTTTTATTATTATAAATTAATAATATATAATTCTTTGATATCTTTTGTTATATAATTATTTAAGTAAATCATTTTTAACAATCAAATTTATTATAAATGATGTTATATAATTAAAATTAATAAAACTAATTTTATAATTTTAAGATAATTTTTTAAAAAATTTGTAAAGGTTATTTTATTCAACAATCTATTATGATTTTTTATAGGGAAGTGTAAAGAATGCTTGAAGAATTAAAAAAAACATTAGAAGAAGCTCCAATTGTTAAAAAAGGAGATTATAACTATTTTGTTCATCCTGTAAGTGATGGTATACCTGCGGTAGAACCTTCTTTACTTATTGAGATAGCAGATGCTTTAATTGATAAAGTGAATTTTGATAATATTGATAAAATAGTTGCTATTGAAGCTATGGGAATTCATTTAGCTACGGCTTTATCAATTAAAACAAACATCCCATTCGTTGTTATTAGAAAAAGACAATATGGTTTGCCTGGTGAGCGTAAAGTACATCAAAAAACTGGTTATGGTGAATCAAACTTATTTATCAATGATTTAACTGAAGGAGAAAATATACTCCTTATTGATGATGTTGTAAGTACTGGGGGTACTTTTATAGCTACTATCAATACACTTAAAGATATGAAAATAAATGTTGACACTGCGGTTGCAGTAATAGAAAAAGGTCAAGGGAAAAAGATTGTTGAAAATGCAATTGGTATGCCTATTTTAACTTTAGTGAAATTAGATGTAATTGATGGTAAAGTTGTTATAGAATCATTAAATGAATAAAATTAATTTTTGAGTCTAAAAATGTCAATTTATAATATGGATTTAAAACGGATTGTGCGTAAAATTGAATCTTTAAATGCTAAAACAATAGGGATTCAATTCCCTGAAGGATTAAAAACACAGGCTGTTTCAATTGCTAAACAAATAGAGGATGAAACAGGTGTTACAGTTTTAATATCTGGAGATCCATGTTTTGGTGCATGTGATGTTTCAGATAAGAAGATGATGGGCATGGTGGATTTAATTGTTCATTACGGTCACACTCCTTTACCTATTTCTTATAAAACACCAACTTTATTTATTGAAGCTTATGCAAATGTTAATGTAAAGAAATATTTGGAAGAAGCTCTTCAAATACTTAAACCTTATTCTAAAATAGCGTTAGCAACTACAACACAACAATTACATCTTCTTGATGAAATGAAAGATTTTTTAGAAGATAATGGAAAGGAAGTAGTTATTGGGTCTTCTAAAAGTACAAGAAGGGGGCAAGTATTGGGATGTAATTTTTCATCTATTAAAAATTTAGATGCTGAAATATACTTATTTGTAGGTAGTGGTAATTTTCATCCTTTAGGAATTTATTTATTCACTAAGTCTCCTGTGTTAGCTATTGATCCTTATACTGGTAATATTAGGAATATGGAAGAATATGCAGATAGGATTCTTAGAATTCGTTTTGCTAGAATTGTTAAATCTAAGGATGTTAAAAAGTGGGGTATATTAGTATCTTCTAAAGAAGGACAATATAGAATGAAGTTAGCTAAAGAAATAAAAAACATGCTAGAAGATGAGGGTATGGAAGCTAGTATTATAGTTCTTGATTATATTAACCCTGATGTTTTATTACCTTATTTAAATTTAGAAGGTTTTGTTGTCACTGCGTGTCCTAGAATTGCAATTGATGATTCTCAAATGTATAAAAAACCACTTATAACTCCTAAAGAACTTGAAATTGTGTTGAACAAAAGAAAGTGGGAAAATTATCAATTAGATGAAATACTATTTCACGAAAGATACAAATATTAAATAAAATTTTTTTATAATTAGACAAATTAATATATAAGATAAAAATTATAAATGATTATTTAGAAAATAATGAAGATGTATGTTAAATTTTTTTTATGAAAATTAATTTTTTTAATCATGTAAAATTTATTCAATCCTTATTTTTTTAGAGGTGTATTAATGAAAATAGAATCTGGAGATTTGGTCATGCCTGGTGACTTTTTAGCTGTTAGTGAACAATTTTTACCAGGTACTGGAGCATATGATGATGAGGGCTTTATTAAATCTGCGACATCTGGAAACGTTTCAATAAATTTGAAAAATAAAGAAATTTCTGTGATTTCTAAGTCTGGAGGTCCTTTATTATTACAAAATGGTGATATAGTATATGGCCAAATAAGAGATCTTCGTGGTCAAAGAGCTTTAATTGATATTCAAGCTAAAAAAGATTGTGATCGTGAGTTTGCTTTACCTTATAGGGCTGCAATTCATATATCCCAAGTTAAACAAGGTTATTTGGAAAGATTAAATGAAGCTTTTAGAATTGGAGATATTATAGAAGCGAAAGTAGTTAAAGTCATGGGAGATAATGTGGATTTAAGCACAGTAGATGATGAATGTGGGGTAATTAAAGCAATGTGCTCACGTTGTAGAAATTATATGAAACCTTCAAAGAAAAAAAATGAACTTTACTGTGAAAGATGTAATAGAAAAGAAAAAAGAAAAGTATCTTCAAATTATGTTGGATAATAAAGAAGATTTAAACTAATTTTTTTATTTATGGAATGATATTATGGAAATTGAAATTGTAACTGATAAAACTTTAGAACTTGAAATTATTATACATGGGGAAAATCACACTATTTGTAATGTATTGAGAAAATATCTTATGGAAGATGATGATGTAGAATATGCTGTTTATGGAATAGATCATCCAATTGTGGGTGAACCTCATATGACTATTAAAACTAAGAGAACTAAAAGACCAAAAAATTCTCTTGCTAAAGCAGCTGAACACTTAAAAGATGAATCTGCTGATTTTAAAGCATTAGTTGAATCTATATAAACCTTTTAATTGAAAAGAGTTATTTAGAAAAATGTCATATCATAAAAAACCTTCATTAACTGTAGATATTTTTATTTTTAATGATAAAAAAGAATTTATTTTAATTAAAAGAAAAAACAATCCTTATAAAGATTGTTGGGCATTTCCTGGAGGATTTGTTGATTATGGTGAAACTACAGAGGATGCCGCAGTTAGAGAAGCTAAGGAAGAAACAAGTATTGATGTAGATTTACAAAATCAATTTAAAGTATATTCAAATCCACTAAGAGATCCTAGAGGTCATACAATAACAGTTGTTTACTTAGCTAAAGGAAATATGAATGATATGAAAGCTGATGATGATGCTAAAGGAATTGAAATCTTTTCATATGAGGATTTGAAAGATATGAATTTAGCTTTTGATCATAAACAAATTTTAGAAGATATATTTAATTCATTGAATTAGTCTTCTTTTTTAAAAATTTTACTTTTTTTATTAAATAAATTTATTAATTATTTATTTTTGGAATTTTTTTTCATTTTTTTTTACTAATTTTATACAAATTTCAATAAAATAAAAATTAAATTTAAATATTAGTACTTATAACAATTAACTATTATAAATCAATATTTCAATTTTTAAAATATTGGTTTTTTAAAAATTCATTTTTATAATTAATAATAACAATTAATAAAATTTAAAATTAGTAATTAATATTGGAGGTAAAGTAATGGAATTTTGTCCCGAATGTGGAGCAATGATGCTTCCTGATGGCAATGAACTTAAATGCCAAACTTGTGGTTATTCTAAAAAAATAAAAAAAGATGATACTAAAGAATATGAAGTATCTGAAAAAGTTAATTCTAAAGAGACTGTAGTAATGACTGATGCAGGTATTAATACTAGACCAACAACTAATGTAATATGTCCTAAATGTGGTCATGGAAAAGCAGAATGGTGGTTACAACAAACTCGTAGTGCTGATGAAGCTGAAACTAGATTCTTCAAATGTTTAAAATGTAGATACACTTGGAGAGAATACGATTAAAATTAAAAAAGTTACAATCTAGGGATATTATTAAAGAAAATAACGAAAAAAACTCGAAAGAAGGAGAAAATCTTCTAACTAAAGAGAATCTTGATAACATAGATACAGAATTACCTATTATTAAAAAATCAAATGAATTATTAGATAAATCTTCTAATAGATCTTTTTTAATTACTATTGTTTGTATTATAATAGGAATTTTGTTTATAATTGTAGGATTATATCTATTTGGAACAAGTTCTGATAAAGTTGTTGATAATGTTTTATCTGGTGAAACAGCTACTTCTTCTGTTTTTTTAATTATTATAGGTTTCATAATTATAGCTATTTCCGGATTTATTTCTTTATCTTCTAAAACTTCAATGGGAAAAACTTTTGATGATATTAAAGATTTTGAAGATTCAAATTATGTGGGGCCTAAAACAGAAGATAACGGTGATGAAAGTAGTAATGAGAAGTCAAATACTCTTTCAGATATTGAATCTGTGATTAAATCTGATTTTACTAATTATAAGAATAATTTAAATTCTAAAAAGGGTAAAACAAATAAAAATATAAAGAAGAATTTTAAATCAGTTATAAATTCTGATAAACTTAAGAGTTCTGTAAATACTACTTTGGATTCTTTTAAGAATAAAGAAGATGATTCTGGTTCTGAAAAAGTTAAAGTTGATATTAAGGATAATAATGATGAAAAGTCACCTATTTCATTTGATGAAGCTTTAGATTCTGTTAATAATTTAGTTAATGAATCTAAAGAAAATAATGAAAATAAATAATTAATTTTATTTTATATTTTTTTTAATACTTTTTTATTATATAATTTAAAAATTTATATAAGATGAAAAACTAAAATTATAATATCATAATAATATAAATATAACTTATTATTAGCTAATTTTTTAATTAGTTTATTGAATTTTAATCAAGAGATGATTGAATGTTTAAAGCTGAATTAAGTGATCCTAACATTTTAAAAACAAGTTTTGATGCTATTTCTTCTATTGTGGATGAAGTGCAAATACAAACTGATAGTGAAGGTATTCGTTTAGATGCCTTAGATCGTAGTCATATCACATTTGTTCATTTAGAACTAAAAGCAAGTTTATTTGATGAATATGTTTGTGATGAACCCGAAAAAATTAACATTGATACTGATGAATTAATGAAGGTATTAAAACGTTCTAAATCTGATGATCGTGTAATAATGTCTTTAGATGAAGGTAATTTCATTATAACATTTGAAGGTGAAGCTAAAAGAACCTTTAAAATTAGATTAATTGATATGGAGTATGAAACTCCAACACCTCCAGAATTAGAACATCCAACTAAGTTTGAGATTCCATTTGCACTTTTAAAAGATTCTATTCAAGATATGGATATATTTTCTGATAAAATCGCATTAATGGTTGATTCTGAAAAATTTAGAGCATCTGCTGAAGGAGAATTTGGTGATGCAAATATTGAATATTTACATGGTGAAAAAATAGAAACTGATGCTAAATCAATATTTTCATTAGAAAAAATACGAGAAATGTTAAAAGCAGATAAATTTTCAGATATTGCAACTATTAAACTTGGAAATGATATGCCATTACATTTAAGTCTTAGAATGGTCTCAGAAGATGGAGAACTTAGTTTTTTACTTGCTCCTAGAATAGAAGCAGATGATTAATTTTTTATAAAATCATTTTTTTCTATTTTTTTAACTTTTTTTTTATTTTAATTTTTATAAATATTTTTATTTTTTAAACAACTTAATTAGAGAGGATTATAGTGGAAGAATTTTTCCAAACTTTGCGCCAAATTCAGAAAAAAGAACGTAATAATGGTTCTTTAGCTAGAGTAGGGGATAATTTTTATAAGAGAGTTAATTCTTATATTAATGAGTTAAAAGCTACTGTAGGTCCCGATCCATTTTCTGATAAACAATATTTATTGAAAGATGCTCAAAGAATTGCAACTGAAATTTGTGAACGTAGGGAACATAAAATTACTGAAGCAGCATTAATAAATATTCATCGTTCTTATCATTTATTTAAGAAAGGAAAACCACAATTTGATCTTCTTGATACAACTCCTTTAAATCTTACAGAAGAGGAAGAAACATTATATTTTTCTTTAATTGATAATTTTAAAACTCATAGGGGCAATATATCTTTAGATAAATTTAGTGAAGATTTAGAAAATAATGTTGATTCTCAAATTGATGAAGAAAATGGTTCTAAGAGTTCAGATAAAATTGAAAAAAAGGATAATTTATTTAATGAAGAAAAAAATGATTCATTAAATAGTGTGTCATCAAATAATGAGGATAAAGATAATATTGAAGATGATGAAGTTTTAAATGACTTAAACAAAATTAAAAAAGCTAAAGTAATCACTGATGAAAAATATGAACCTATTGAAAAACAAATTCAAGATAGTAAAGTAAAACATGTAAAAAATTTTGATTCTAAGAATAATAAAGTAAGTAGTGAATCAAATGCTCAAGATGAATCTGATTTGTCTGATATTTTAAATGATGTTGATAATCAATTTGTTGATTTTGATGAAGAAGAGGAGTATCCTCATTTTGTTAAAGATTCTTTTAGTGCTAATAATTCTTCTGAAAACGATACTGTTCTTATTTTTAAAAATGTTGAACCTATAATTGGGGTTGATGAGAAAATTTATGGTCCTTTTTATCCTCAAGATGTAGTTGTTATGCCTAAAGATAATGCAGAAATACTTATAAAATATAGAAAGGCTAGATTGGTTAAAATATCTTGATTGTTGTTAAATTTTTAATTATACTATTTTTTGAATTTTTATATTTTATAAATCCAATAAATTTAAATATAAAATAATTATATAAATATTGATGTATCTATTTTAATTTAATTTTTATTTATTAATAAATAATTGATATTAACTTAAAGTATAGTTAATCTTATATAAACACTTAATGTTGCTATTGGGAGATTGAATAGATTCCTATTTAGTTTTTAGGTGTAAATATTGGCAAATAAGAGATTTAATAGATTCTTATATTGTTTTGATTATAATTATTTTTAGTAGATATATATCATCGCTATTGGGAGATTGAATAGATTCCTTTATAGTATTTTGTAGAAAGAAAATAGATAGATAAAATCTGTTAAAAATCAGATTTATTTAAAGGTGAAAAGATGAAAATACCAAAAGAAAAAAGACGATATTGTCCAAATTGTAAAAAACATACTGTTCATGAAGTTCACACTGCTAAAAAACGAAAAGCAAGCGAATTAAAATGGGGTCAAAGACAATTTAGAAGAGTTACCGCTGGTTACAGAGGTTATCCAAGACCATTACCTGCAGGTAACAAACCGATTAAAAAATTAGATTTAAGATATAAATGTAAAGAATGTGGAAAATCCCATATCGGTACTTCTTTTAGAACTGGAAAACCTGAATTCGTATCTAAATAAGGTGATAAGATGGCTAGTAAAGGTAGAGGAAACTTTTTAAAAGTTAAATGTTTAGATTGTGATAATGAACAAATAATCTTTGATCGTGCAGCTTCTGATGTTAAATGTATTATCTGTGGAAAAACCATTGTTAAATCTCGTGGTTCTAAAGCAAAAATCATTGCTCACATTGAAGAAGTTTTAAACTAAATTTAATTGATAATTAGTTTATTCTTTTATTTTTAATCAAAAGATTAAACTATTTTATTTAGTTTTTTTTTAATTTTATATAAAATATAAATAAAGATTTCATATTAAAAAAATAAATTTTTTATATAAATCTTAAAATTTCAGGTGTTCAAATGGTAAGAAAAAGTCAAGAATGGCCACAAGAAGGAGAACTTATTGTAGGAACTGTTTATAAAGTTCTCAATTATGGTGCATTCGCAAAACTCGAAGAATATTCTGGAAAAGAAGCTTTTATTCATATTTCTGAAGTTTCATCTGGTTGGGTTAAAAATATTCGAGATCATGTAAGAGAAAACCAAAAAATTGTTGCTCGAGTATTAAGAGTAAACCCACGTAAAGGGCATGTTGATGCATCTTTAAAAAGAATCAGAGAAGATCAAAGAACAAAAAAGATTCAACAATGGAAAATTGAACAAAAAGCAGAAAAATTCTTAGAGTTAGCAGCTAAATCCTTAGATAAAGATTTAAACACAGCTTATAAAGAAGTTGGTTATGAAATCATGGATATCTATGGGGATGTTTATGGTGCATTCGAAATTGCTGCTGATGAAGGTGTATCTTCACTTACTGAAGAAGGAATTGACGAAACATGGGCTAAAGCTATTACAGAAGTAGCTGAAAATAATATTACTCCTCCAGAAGTTCATATAACTGGTTATGTGGATATAGAAAATTATGAACCTAACGGTGTTGAAATAATTAAAAAAGCTTTACAATCAGCACAAAGAATGAAAGATGTGGAAGTTCAATGTGTTGGTGCTCCACGTTATAGAATCACTGTTAAATCTACAGATTATATTTTAGCTGAAAAAACTCTTAAAAAAGCTGCTGATAAATGTCTTAAAATCATTGAAGATTCTAATGGTAAAGGCGAATTTTTACGTGAATTAGATTAAATAAAATTATTTTTTTATTTATATCTTTTAACTCTTTTTTTAGTTAGTGATTTAAGATGAAAATGAAAATGCGTAAATGTCCTTCATGTGATACTTACACTATCAAGGATGTTTGTCCTAATTGTGGTGGAGAATTAAAAGTAGTTTATCCGCCAAAATATTCAATTGAAGATAAATATGGGAAATATCGTCGGAAATTGAAAGAGGAAATGGTTAATAAATAACATTCCTTTGAAGGAGGAATAATATGAAAAATACTCAAATTAATGTAATTGAAGAGGTTACTTTAGATAATCCTATTTTTATTGAAGCACTTCCTGGTATTGGTCATGTAGGTAAATTAGCTGCAGATCATATGATTGATGAGTTAGGTGCTACAAAATTTGCTGAAATTTACTCTCCTCATTTTCCTCCACAAGTATTTGTTGGAAAAGATGGAATAATTGAGTGTATGGTAAATGAACTTTATTATTTAAAATCTCAAGGTGAAGATGAAAGAGATTTTATTATATTAGTTGGTAATACTCAAGGATTATCTCCTGAAGGTCAATATGAGTTATGTGGTATAATTTTAGATTTTGTCGAAAGTTATGGAGTTAAACAATTATTTACTTTAGGAGGGTTAGCTACAGGCAGACCCGTTGAAGAAACTAATGTTTTTGGTGCAGCTACAAATATTGAAAATATTGAACTTCTTAAAGAAGCGAATATTGAAATACGTTCTGCTGATGGTGGAATTGTAGGAGCATCAGGATTATTATTAGGTTTAGGAAAGTTAAGAAAAATGTCTGGGGCTTGTTTAATGGGTGAAACTCCAGGTTACTTTATTGATGCTGAGGCTGCTGAGGCTATTCTAGAAAAATTAACTTCAATTTTAAAATTAACTATTAACACAGATAAACTAGAAGAAAGAGCTGAAGAGACTAGAAAATTATTATCTCAAGCTCAACAAATGGAACAAGATATGGTAAATAATTCTATGGGTCAATCTGATGATGATCTTAGATATATAGGATAAAATTATCTTTATCTTTTCATTTTTTTTATTATTTTTTTTAAAGTCATTATCTTAAATATTTAAGGAATCTTAATATTAAGATTTAACTAATTTTTTTTTTTATTTTAAAAAATTTTATTATTATAAAATATTATTATAGGTTAGATAAAAATGCTTCAAATTGCAGTTACAGGAAAACCAAACGTTGGTAAATCATCATTTTTTAATTCTGCTACTGCATCAAAAGTTGAAATGGCTAATTATCCATTTACAACTATAGATGCAAATAAAGCAGTTGCTCATGTTACTTGTAAATGTCCATGTAAGGAATTAAATCTTACATGTAACCCTAGAAACTCTATTTGTATCGATGGTACAAGACTTATCCCTATAGAACTTATTGATGTGGCAGGTTTAGTTCCAGGTGCTCATGAAGGTAAAGGTTTGGGAAATAAGTTTTTAGATGATTTAACTCAGGCTAAAGTATTTCTTCATGTGATAGATGCTTCAGGATCTACAGATGAAGAAGGAAATCCGGTTGAATTAGGGTCTCATGATCCATTAGATGATATTGGTTTTCTTGAAGATGAAATAGTAATGTGGATGTATGGAATACTTAATAGAAATTGGACTAGATTAATTCGTAAAGTTGGTGCTGAACATTTAGATATTTCTAAAGTTGTTTATGATCAATTATCTGGAACAGGAATAATGCTTGAAGATATTATTGAAGCAATGCGAGGGTTTGAACAAGATTATACTAAATGGGAAAAAGATGATCTTGTTGAATTAACTCGAAGAATTTTGAAAATTGCTAAACCGATGTTAATTATTGCTAATAAAGCGGATTTACCTGGTGCGGATAAGAATATTGAAAGAATTAAGGAAAATTATCCTAATGTAATACCAACATCTGCGGAATCTGAACTTGCTCTAGTAAGAGCTGCTGAGTCAGGATTAATAAGTTATGTTTCAGGTGATTCAGATTTTGAGATATTAAAACCTGATGAATTGAATGATGTCCAAACTAAAGCGTTAGAATATATTAGAACTAATATTTTGGGTAAATATGGCAGTACTGGTATTCAAGAAGCTTTAAATAAAGCAGTTTTTGAATTACTTAATATGATTGTTGTTTATCCTGTTCAAGATGAACATAAATTTACAGATCAAAAAGGTAATGTTCTTCCTGATGGAATTTTAGTCCCTAAGGGTTCTAATCCTCATGAATTAGCTTATATAATTCATACGGATATTGGTGATAAATTCATGTTTGCTGTTGATGCTAGAAAGAATATGCGTATTGCTAGTGATTATGAATTAGTTGATGGAGATATTATTAGTATCACAACAAGATAAAAATATATTTTTATTATTTATTTTTTTTTTAAAATTTTAACTCATTTTTTATAAAAACGTTAACTTTTTTTTATAGTTTGTATAATATTCTAGTAATTATCTAATGAGGTGATAATTATGACAAAGAAAATATTGACAAGCAATAAAGGTTCTCCTGTAGTTAATGACCAATCATCTATTACAACAGGTGAAAAATCAAGTTATGTGATGTTACAAGATACATATCTTGTAGAAAAATTAGCTCATTTTGATAGAGAAAGAATACCTGAAAGGGTGGTTCATGCAAAGGGAGCAGGGGCTCATGGATATTTTGAAGTTACAAATGACCTTTCTAAATATACTAGAGCTAAATTTTTATCTGAGGTAGGTAAAAAAACTGATGTATTTGTTCGAATGTCTACTGTAGGTGGTGAAAGAGGTTCTGCTGATTCAAAAAGAGATCCTAGAGGTTTTGCAGTTAAATTTTATACAGAAGAAGGAAATTATGATTTAGTTGGGAATAATACTCCTATATTTTTTATAAGAGATGCAATTAAATTTCCTGATTTTATACATACTCAAAAAAGGCATCCTGGTTCAAATTTACCTGATGCAAATATGGTTTGGGATTTTTTTTCATTAACTCCTGAAACTTTACATCAACTTACATTTTTATTCACGGATAGGGGAACACCTCAAGGTTTTAGACATATGCATGGATTTTCATCACATGCTTATATGTGGTATACTGAAAATGAAGAGTATGTTTGGGTTAAATATCATTTCTTAACAAAACAAGGAATAAAAAATTTTACTGATGAGGAATCAATTAAAGTAGCTGGTGAAAATCCAGATTATGCAACTGAAGATTTGTATAATTCTATTGAAAATGGGGATTATCCTAAGTGGGATGTTTTTGTTCAAATAATGACAAATGAAGAAGCTAAAAATTACAAATTTGATCCATTTGACATAACCAAAGTGTGGTATCATTCTGATTATCCTTTAATTCCATTAGGAAAACTAGTTTTAAATAAAAATCCAGTTAATTATTTTAATGAAGTGGAACAAGTGGCATTTGCACCTTCTAATTTTGTGCCAGGTATAGGACCATCTCCAGATAAATTATTACAAGGACGTTTGTTTGCTTATGAAGATACTCAAAGGTGGCGATTAGGGGCGAATCATCATCAAATTCCAATTAATAAACCAAAAAATTTAGTTTATTCTTATCAAAGAGAGGGACCAATGAATATTGATGAGGAGAATCCATACCCAAATTATTATCCAAACTCTGTAAATGGTCCTGAACCCGAAATATCTTTTAAACCTCCGAATATAGAAGTTCAAGCTGTAATCAATAGGCACACTCAAACTTCGGAAGATGTAGATTTTGAACAAGTTAGGGAATTTTATAACAGAGTTTTAAATGATGAAGATAAGGCACATTTAATATCTAATATATTGGGTAGTATTAGTCATGCTGATGAGAATATTCAGTATAGACAAACTGCATTATTTTTTAAAGCAGATTCTGATTATGGAACTAGAATATCTGAAGGTCTTGGTTTAGATATTGAGATTGTTAAAAAATTATCTAGTATGTCTCAAGAAAATAGAGTTAAAGCTACATTTAAGTAAAAAAATATTTATTTAACATTTAATTAGCTTTTTATTTTTTCTTTTTTTATTTTTTAGTAACTTATATTAATTGTGTTATTAATAAATTATAATAAGTTAAATTATTAAGAATTATTTATTTTAGGTGAAAAAATTGATGCATCCACGTCCAAGTCCAATTGCGGCTTCATTATATACTTTAAGAGATTTAAATGTTGATGTTATAATTATGCATGGTCCTCACGGTTGTTGTTTTAGAACTGGTAGACTTCTTGAAACTGATGGTGTTAGGGTTGTTACAACCGCTATGGCAGAAAATGATTTTATTTTAGGAGCTTCAGATAAACTTGAAGAAACTCTTAAAGAAGCTAATGAAATGTTTCATCCTAAACTTATAGGTATTGTTGGTACTTGTGCAAGTATGATTATTGGGGAAGATTTAAAAGAACCTATTGAAAAATTAAACTTGGATGCAACAGTTTTACCTGTAGCATCTCATGGTGGATTTGGAGAGGGGGATAATACTGAAGGGGCTATTGCTGTGTTAGAATCTGCAGTTGAAAATGAGGTTATTGCTAAAGAAGAAGCAGATCGTCAAATTAGGATGCTTAAATTAGCTACAAAAGTTGAAAAGACTAGAGGAATGGCTAAAGGTAAATATATTAAACCTAATTTTGGGGATAATAAAGAAAAAGTAGCTAAACACATTGTAAAGGCTTTAAAAAATAATAGAAAAGTTGCTTTTGTATTAAATGCTAAGAAAGAAACTTCTTACCTTTTTGCAGATATAATAAATTTTGATTATAGGCAAATTAATCCAGAAAATAAACCTATTATTATTGCAAATTTGGATGATAATATTGGTCTTCCTAGAATAAGAGAACATGCTAAAAATATTAAAAATGATTTATCTGAGAATAATGTTAAAATTGATTATATTACTGGTGGTTTAGATGAGTATCCAGTTACTCCAAGAAAAGCTGAAGAAATTCTTAAAAATAATGATTTTGATTTAGTTGTTGTCTTTGGAGTTCCTCATGCATTGTATATAGAAGATATTAATTGTGAATCTGTAGCAATTACTGATGGTCCTAGATTGGTTGAACCATTGAGAGATTTAGGTTATACTTATGTTGTGGCTGAGTTAGATGCTCATTCAAAAACTTTAGGGACTAGAAATATTGTTGATTCTGATTTTGGTATGATGATTAGATCTGTAATTAGTTGGGAAAATGAGAAATCTAATGGAGAATAATTAGATGATTACAATTATTGATTATAAAAGTGGAAATCTTAGAAGTATTCATAATGGTTTTACAAAGATTGGTTATGAAGCAGAAATTACTAGTGATCCTGAAAGAATAGCAAATGCAGATTTTTTAGTTCTTCCGGGGGTTGGAGCTTTTGGAAGTGTTATGGATAATATTGAACCTTTTAAAGATGTGATTTATGAACATATTAATGATGATAAACCTTTTTTAGGTATTTGTTTAGGTCTTCAAATTCTTTTATCTAGTAGTGAAGAGGCACCCGGAGTTAAAGGTTTAGGTATTTTTAAAGGACAGGTTAAAAAGATTCCTGAAGGTAGGAAAATACCTCATATGGGTTGGAATAAATTAAATGTTAAGAAAAATTGTCCTATTTTAAAAGATATGGATGGGGAATATTTTTATTTTGTTCATTCGTATTATGCTAATCCTGATGATGAAGAAGTAATATCTGGGGTTACTGATTATGGTGTTGATTTAGTAGCTTCATTATCTAATAATAATTGTTTTGCTACACAATTTCATCCAGAAAAAAGTGGAATTTCAGGTTTGAAAATTTTAAAGAAATTTGTTAATCTTGAAAAATAGTTTTTTGAAAAAAGTTAAATGTTGGAAGAATGAGTTTAAATTCAGACTTCCTTTAATATTCTTATTTTGATTTTTAGTTAACTATGCATTTTTGATTATTAATGTATTAGTTGTACTGGTACTAGCAAAGAATGTGTTTCCCGCGTAAGAAAATTTAGCTTGGTATGTTCCAGCTGTTAATTTTATTGGTAAGTTTGCATATCCATTGCTGCCTGTAGTTACAGTATAAGTTTTTGTTGTTTTACCTATAGTTAATTTAACAGTTAACTTAGCTTGTGGGATTAATAATCCATTGTTTTCTCTAACATTTAATGTAAGATTTTTTCCTTTAGTAACAGTGATTGTATTATTATTTACTCCACTTGCAGTTATTGTTGTAGGCATTTTGTGTGTTGTTGGGTAAATTGTAATGTTACTGGTTCTACTACAACCATAAGTTGTACTATTTCCATTGTAAGTACAAGTTACTGTATATTTCCCTACTCCTAAGTTGATTGGGTATAATCCGTATCCGTAACCATTAGTTGTTGAGGAGTAAGTTTTGGAAGTTTTACCATTACTAATTGTGAAGTATACAGTTTGTCCATTTAAAAGATAACCATATTGGTTGAATAAGATAGTTCTATAATATTCTCCTTTTCTGTTAACTTCAAAATTATCTTGTATGAATCCTGTAGCTATTTTTAAAACTGTAAAGTTTTTAAAATTTGTATCATTATCGTGGAAAGCTAATACGCTATAAGATCCAGGGGATAATTCAATGTTTAAAAATGCTTGACCATTAATATCTGTTGTTGCCCAATAGATTTTGCTTTTTCCATCACTTAGTCGGGTTAAATTTAATCCAATATGTTGTCCAATTATATGATTACCATTACTGGCATTGGTAACATTTATGGTTAAGTTTTTTGCGGTTCCATATGTTTGTGTGAAGTTTGCAATAGTTATGTTTACTTTATTGGAGGTGCTATTTTCACTAGTAATATTTGTAGTGTTTGAGTTAGAATCACCATCAGTACTTGTTTTTTGTATATTTTCTGCATATGCTGCTTGATTTGAGCTGTCTTGATGAACAGTTCCTACTATTTGATTATTGTTGACATTAGTATTATTGGAGGTTAATGTTCCATTATTTATGCCTGCTGCAGAAACTGCAGACAATGATATTAGAATAACTGAGAATAATAATAATGTTATGAGAATTTTATTATTTTTTTTCATATTATTTATTTCTCTTTAAATTTAATTTTTTAAAAATAGCTATCAAAAAAATGATAGTCATATTACTTAATTAGTATTTGTTTTATTTAAATATTGTTATTAACCTTTTTAGGTTATTTTATCGTTTTTTTAGGTGTATTAATCTAATTTAAATCTAAATTGTTATTAATTTGTTTTAAAAATCTTATTTTAAATTTTACTTTGTGTAATATATTTTTTACTTATTCTAAAGGTGTAACTTATTTTTTACATACCCTATTGTTAAGGCAAAAATATTGAAAAAATAAAAAAAGTATAAAAAGTTAGGAAGATAAAATTTTCCTAAAAAAAATTAAAAATTTATTCTAATCAGTAGTGTTAACAATTAATGTATTGTTCCCAGTACATCCTAAAAAGTAAGTACTTCCTCCAAACACATAACTTAAATTATAAATTCCTTTTTGTAAATTTATAGCTATTTTAGCAAGTCCAGAAGCATTTGTAGTTAAATTATAAACTTTACTTTTATTGCCTTGGCTTAAAGTAATATTCACATAATGATACGGTAATAATAAACCATTATTTTCTCTAAGTTCAACTATAACATAATCTCCTTTGGTGTTAATAGTAATTGTACCATTAACAGCATTTCTTCCAGCTACAGTAGTAGGCATTTTTGTAGTATTTGGATAAATAGTTATATTATTAGTTGCTGAACAACCAGCTACTGTATTATTACCCATATAAGTACAAGTTACAGTATAATTACCAGTATTTAAATTAATATAATATCTTGCTGCTCCATTAGCGTCAGTAGTTGCATTATAAGTTTTGGAATTTTTACCATTACTTAATGTAAAGTAAATTACTTGATTAGTTAAGGGATTATTATTTTCATCTCTTAAAATAGTTCTATACTTTTCACCCTTTCTATTAACTTCAAAATTATATTGAATTAGGTCTGTATTTATTTTGTTAATAGTAAAATTCTTAAAATCAGTTCCATCTCCAAAACTTGCTAAAACACTATAAGATCCAGGTGAAAGTTCGATGTTTAGAAATGCTTGACCATTAAGATCGGTAGTTGTCCAATAAATTTTACTTTTTCCATCACTTAATCGGGTTAAATTTAATGATATATGTTGTCCTATTAATGCATGACCAGTAGTTACATTTGTAAGGTTTATAGTTAAGTTTTTAGGAGTTCCATAAGTTTGATTGAAATCTTCAACAATTATATTAACACTTTTATTAGTGTCATTATCTCTTAAATTTGCAACATTATCATTAGTAGATTGTAAACTAACACCTTGTGAAATAGAATTAGTGTCTGTAGTTTCATTTATAGAACTAACTTGGTTAAAAGGTTCTATTTGTATGTTAACATTATTATTATCATTATTTTGGGTTATATTATTAGTATCTGTTGCAGATACGGCAGAAAAAGACATTAAAACTATTGATGATAAGAGTAATGCTAAAATGATTATTTTATTTCTTTGTTTCATTTTTTTTAATCCTATAAAATTTTAATTAAAAAATATTCGCTAACATTTTGAGGTTAGGATAAGAAATTATATTCTTTTTTTAATATATATAATTTTAGATAGTCAATACATTTATTTTAAAACTTTTTTTAATTAAATTAGTCTTATTTATTGGTTTTTTTAAATTTTAAATTAGTCTTATATCTTATTATTTTAAATAATCTTATTTTTATTAATTTTTAATATTACATAAATTATATAAAACAATAAATCAAACTTAATATAGAATAGTTAATTAACTTAATTAATAAAAAAATCATGAATTTATTATTATAATTTAAATCATTACTTTTTTTTATTTCCTATTTGGTGTAAAAATGGATATAGAAGGATTTGTTAGAGATAGAATTAAAACCACAGATGAGACTACACTTGAATCTCTTCTATCTGAAAGAATTAGAGAATACAAAGATGTGGACGAAGAATACTCAAAATTAATGGCTCAAAGTGTCATTGAAGAAGTTAACAATACATTAGAAATTGAACATTCTAATGATGAATTTTTAAAAGAAATAATAGATGTTCCAAAAGCAGATATTTCAATGGGAGAAATGGGAGTTGGTTCAAGAGGAGCAGGTGACTTTTTTGTACATAGAAAAATTGCTGAAATAGTTTCTAGTGCAAACACATCTTCATTAGTAAATCCCTCTGCTCAAGATGATGGAGGAGTAGTAAAAGTTGATACAAATGAAGATGTTTATGTAACCACTGCTGTTGATGGTATTCATTCTCGTTTAAGTGAATATCCATTTTTAGGAGGATTTCATGTTACAAGAGCAACACTTAGGGATGTTTGTGTAATGGGTGCAGATCCTATTGCAATTTTGAGTGATGTTCATTTAGCAGATGATGGGGATGTAGGAAAATTATTTGATTTCACTGCAGGAGTAACTGCTGTTTCTGAATTAATCGACACTCCTATAGTTGCCGGAAGTACCCTAAGAATTGGTGGAGATATGGTGATAGGAGATCGATTTGTTTCTTGTGTAGGAAGTGTTGGAGTATCAAAATATCCTCCAACTGCAAGAAAAGGAGCAACAGCGGGAGATATCATTTTAATGACTGAGGGTTCTGGAGGAGGAACTATCACAACAACTGCATTATATAATGGATTTTTCGATGTTGTATGGGATACTTTGGATATAAGCTTTATTAAGGCATCCAATGCTTTATTTAATGCAGATTTAATTAAAGACATTCATGCAATGACTGATGTTACTAATGGTGGTTTACGTGGGGATGCTCATGAAATTTCATCAGTAACTGGAGTAGGTTTAGAATTTTATCATGATAAATTAAGACAAACTGTAACTCCAAGTGTTTTAAACATGTTAGATACATTAAATATAGATCATTTAGGTGTATCTACAGATTCTTTAATGTTAATTGTTCCACCTGAAATTGTTTCAGATGTTACAAAAGCAATTAAATCTGCAGGAGTTAATATTTATGAAATTGGTAAAGTTGATAATGAAGGAACTCCAAGATTAGTTAAAGAAGATGGAACTGTAGATATTCTTAAACCATTATTTAGAGAAGCTGCTTATACTAAGATAAAAAAACTTAAAGGGGAAACTACTCCTGAAGATTTTGAAAAAATGAAAGAACAAGTTCAAAAAGCAGCTAATAACTCAATTAAAAAGAAAGATAAAGTAATTGATTATATTAATAATAAAGAATAATTCATAATATTATTTTTTATTATTATAATCTTTTAATAAAAGTTAATAATTTATATACTAAAAAATCTAAAATATAGATGTAAACTTTTTTTATTAGTTTATATTATAATATTTTTTAAATATTTTTTGCCCTGATGGTGTAGCTTGGATAACACGTAGGATTGCGGATCCTATTCCCCGGGTTCAAATCCCGGTCAGGGCATCTTGAATAATTTTAATTTTTAAACTATTTTTTTTATAAAATTTTAATAAAATATTCATTTTTTCGAGGTTTTTTTTAATGCTTAATGCGAATACATATATTACAGAAGATAAAGGAATAGGTGGAACAATTAGAAATCGCTATGAAGATTTTTATGTTGAAGAAATTCCTGAAATAACTCCTAATGGTGAAGGTCCAAATGTATGGATTTGGATTGAAAAACTTGGAAGAACTACTTTAGATGTTATGCTAGATATTTCTCGTGATTTACATATAGATCGTAGACGAATGGGCTTTGCTGGAATGAAAGATAAGAAAGCCTTAACTCGTCAATGGATTTGTATATCAAACATGGATTCAGATGAGCAACTTAAAGAAGTTGAAGCATTATCTGGTAAAATTTATAAAACCGAATTTTTAAAGGTTGTTCGTGGAAGAAAAAAATTACGTATGGGTCAATTAAAAGGGAATAAATTCAGAATTTTAATTAAAGATGTTGAAGGAATGGAAAATGCTGAAAATACTGATGAAATTATTTCTGATGCGGCATTAAGAGCGAGTAATATATTAAAAAAGCTTGAAAAAACTGGTGTTCCTAATTATTTTGGTTGGCAGAGATTTGGTAAACCTAGAACAAATACTCATCTTGTAGGTGAAGCATTAATACATAATAATCTCAAAGAAGCTGTTAGAGTATATATTGGTAATCCTTCTCCTGAGGAACATAATGAAAATCAATTAGCTCGTCAAGCTTATGATGATGGGGATTTAGAGAAATCTTATGAGTTGATGCCTAAGGGAATGCGTTATGAAAAAATGATGATTAAAGAGCTTTTAAAAGAATCTAAGAAGAAAGATATTTTAGATGATGATTCATATAAACGTGCTATTCATGCACTTCCAAAACCTCTTCAAAGAATGTTTGTCAATGCTTATCAGTCTTATTTATTCAATGATGTGGTTAGCCATAGAGTTGCTATGGGAATGGATAAATATATTGAGGGGGATATTCTTATAGATAGTGAAGAGCATATTGTTAGGGATAAAACTCCTGAAGAGTTTCAAGAGTTAATTTCTAATTTTGAAGTTGATCAAACTTGTCCATTATTTGGAACTAAAGTTCCTTTTGCTGGTGGGGAAGTTGGTGAAATGGAAAAATCAGTTCTTGATAGTTACAGTATTACTAAAGAAGATTTTGAATGTCCTAAAATGCCGCGTTTAGGTAGTCATGGTTTAAGAAGAGCAATGCGTTTTCATATTTGGGATACTAGTGCGGTAGCTACTACTGAAGGTGTTGTTGTTGAATTTTCTATTAGTAGGGGATCTTATGCAACTGCTGTTTTGAGAGAAGTTATGAAAGTTGATGTTGTATAATTTAAAAAAATTTAATAAGTATATAAATAAATTAGTATTAATGTTTAAAACCGTAGGTTAATGATTATTATGATAAAATGTAGAAATATTTCAAAAGGGAAAGTTAGTGGGGAGTTAATAGTTAGTAATGAGCCGATAAGCTTTTTAGGTGGGGTTAATCCAGATACTGGTGAAGTTATTGATCCTCATCATGAGTTAAAAGGACAATTTATTAATGATAAAATTTTGTTTATTCCTGGTGGAAAGGGTTCTACTGTAGGTTCTTATGTTATATTTCAAATGAAAAAGAATGGGACTGCTCCTAAAGCGATTATTTGTTTAAAAGCTGAGCCTATTATTGCTACTGGTGCTATAATGTCTGATATTCCTATGGTTGATTCTCCATCTTCAGTTAATGAATTAGTTAATGGTGTTAATGTTGAAGTGGACTGTGATAATAGCACTATAAATGTTTTAAATTAATTTTTAACCTTTTTTTTTTAAGGGGATACTTAATTATGCAAGAATTGTTTATTAATAATGTTAATTTGATTAATCCTAATGAATCTGAACCATTGGGTAATGTGTCTGTCTATATCCAAAATGGTAAAATATTTAATATTGGTAGAGATTTTAATATTCCTGAGGATGTGGATGTTCGTGTCATTGATGGTGATGATAAGTTTATGCTTCCAGGTTTTATAGATATGCATACTCATCTTTTTGCTAATGGGTTTAAAAAAGAGGATAATATGCGTAATCCTTTATCTTCTCATTTTTTTAATGGTGTTGTTAATATGAGGGATACTATTAATGCGGGGGTAACTACTGTTAGAGATTGTGGTTTAGCAGATATTGGTGCTAAAATGGCTCAGCAGAAGAGAATGTTTCCTGGGCCTAAAATGTTAATAAGTGTTACTCCTCTTTCTATTACTGGAGGTCATTTTGATTTAACATTTAATTCTGGTTTTGATATGAGAATAAAGTATCCAGGTCTTCCTAATCCATTGTGTGATGGTGTTGAGGGGGTTCTTCATAAAACTCGTGAGCTTTTTAGAGCTCGTGCTGATTTTGTTAAAGTGATGGTTACTGGTGGGGCCATAAGTGAGAATGATTCCTCTAAAATTGCTCAATTTAATGTTAAAGAGTTAGTTACTATTGTAAATGAGGCAAAAATGCATAATGCTCATGTTGCTGCTCATGCTCATGGTATTCAAGGAATTAAAAATGCTTTTAAAGCGGGTGTGAGTACTATTGAGCATGGTACTTATATTGATAAGTCAGGTGCTAGATTATTAGCTAAGAAAGGGATTCCTATTGTCCCTACTTTAATGGTGATTGATACTTTGTATCATCATGGGGAATATTTGGATTCTGAAAAGAAAGCTAAAGTTAAAGAATTAAATAAAGTTCAAAAGGAAAATAAAGCTGTTGCTTATGCCGAGGGGGTTAAAATGTTCATGGGTACAGATTCTGGAGTTATACCTCATGGTAATAATCTTAAAGAACTTCAATTTTTGGTTGAATTAGGTATGGATCCTTCTGAAGCTATTGCTGCTGGAACTATTGAGCCTGCTAAATTTTTAGGTTGTGGGGATAAAATTGGTTCTGTTGAACCTATGAAAGTTGCTGATGTGATTTTGGTTGATAAAAATCCATTAGAAGATATAAGTTCTTTGGCGGATTCTAATAATGTTTCTCTCGTAATTCAGGATGGTCATGTAATTAAAAATATTCTTTAATTATTTTTTTTTAATTTTTCATGATTTTTAGGTTTACCAAAAATTTTATATAGTGTTAAACTTAATTATAAGTTAATAAATAACAATAGTTATTACTTATTATTAAAATAATTAATTAAAAAAGGAGATAGAATTAAAATGAGTGAAAAAAAAGAAATTAAAGTTAATGGTATGCATTGTAATTCATGTGTATTAGCAGTACAAAATTCTCTTGAAGATGTTGATGGAATAGACAGTGCAACCGCTGATTTAGAATCTGGAAAAGTAAAATTAGAATTAAATTCAGACGAAGTTTCAATTGAAGATGTTGATGAAGCAGTTAAAGATGCTGGTTTTGAACTAGATGAAAGTAGTAGTATAAATTAATTAATTCTAATTTTTACAATTTTAAATTTAAACTCTTTTTTTTTTTAACAATTTTTATTTTACATTTACTTGTTCATAGAGGATAGTTCTCATGGTAAAATCAAAAAATATGGATATTGCAATTGAAGGGATGCATTGTGCGTCTTGTGTATTAAATTTAAATAAAGCATTTGAAAAAATAGAAGGTGTAGAAAAAGTAAATGCAGATTTAACAAATAATAAACTCCATATTCAGGTTAATCCTAAAAAAGTATCATTTAATCAGATAGATAAAACAGTTGAATCATTAGGATTCAAAACACATACTGATGAAATAACTTTAAGAATAGAAGGGATGCATTGTGCATCTTGTGTAATGAATGTAGAAAACTTTTTAAATAAATTAGATGGAATTTTTGATGTTCATGCAGATTTAACCACACAAAAAGTACGAATAAAATATGAAAAATCTAAAGTTACTATAAATCAAATGGAAGAAGTAATAAACTCTTTAGGCTTTAAATTACTTGGAATCGATGGACAATCAAATATTAATGAAGAAGAAATTTATCAAAATGATCTTAAAGATAAAAGAAATAGGATAATAGTTGGTTTTTTATTCTCTGCAATATTAATGTATTTAATGTACTTCCCAATTAATGTTCCTTATTTAACAATGGGTGAAGTATCTTTACTTATAGCAATAATACCTTTCTTTTATGTTAGTTTCCCAATATTAAAAGCAGGATTTACAGGATTATTCCATAAGAATTTAAATATGGATGTAATGTATACCATGGGTATTTCAGTTGCATTCATATCAAGTTTATTAGGTACATTTAATATAATTCTTAACAATTCTTTTATGTTTTATGAAACATCCATAATGCTTCCTTCATTTCTTTTAATTGGTAGGTATTTGGAAGCTAGAGCTAAAAATAAAACTTCAACTTCTATTAAGAATTTAATCGGATTACAACCTAAAACTGCAATTTTGTTAAAATTGGATGAAAATAGTACTGTTATCGATCAAAAAGAAATATCTATTGAAAATATAGAAATTGGGGATATTTTATTAGTTAAACCTGGTGATAAAATTCCTGCAGATGCTATTGTTATTGATGGATTTAGTTATGTTGATGAAGCTATGATTACTGGTGAACCAATTCCTAAAATTAAAAATTCTGGTGATGATGTATTTGCTGGTACAATTAATCAGGATGGTGTTTTAAAAGTTGAAGCTCGTAAAATTGGGCGAGAAACTGTGTTATCTCAAATTATAACTATGGTTGAGAATGCTCAAAGTTCTAAACCTCCTGTTCAAAAAATTGCTGATTCTGCTGTTAGCTATTTTATTCCTACAATTTTAACAATAGCTATTGTAGTGTTTGTTATTTGGTATTATGTATTAGGATCTACTTTGCTTTTTGCTTTAACTACATTGATTTCTATTTTAGTTGTTGCATGTCCTTGTGCTTTAGGTTTAGCTACTCCAACTGCTGTTACTGTTGGTATTGGTAGAGCTGCAGAGTATGGTATTCTTATTAAAAATGGAGATACACTTGAAACATCTGGAGATGTTAATGTGGCTGCTTTTGATAAAACTGGTACTATTACTGAAGGAAAACCTCAAGTTGATGATATTATTTCCTATGATTTTGATGAGGATAAGTTAGTTCAATATGTTGCGAGTGTTGAAAATAATTCTCAACATCCTATAGCTAAAGCTATTGTTAATAAAGCTAATGATTTGAATATTGAATTAATTTCAACTGAGGATTTTGAAAATATTACGGGTAAGGGTATTAAAAGTGTCGTTGATGATAAACAGGTTTTAGTAGGTAATCTTAGTCTTTTAAATGATGAAAAAATTAAGATTAATCAGGATGTTTTAAGGATTTATGAAAAATTGGTTGATGAGAATAAGACTGTTATATTTTTAGTAGTTGATGAGGGGATTGTGGGTATTTTAACTTTAGTTGATAAAATTAAAGATAATTCTAAAAAGACTATTGAAGCTTTACATTCTATGGGTGTATCTACTTATATGATTACGGGGGATAATGAAAAGACTGCGGTTAATGTTGCAAGTTCTGTAGGTATTGATAATGTTAAAGCTAATGTTCTTCCTCAGGATAAATTAAATATTGTTCGTAATATTCAAAGAAAAGATAAAGGTAAAGTTCTTTTTGCGGGTGATGGTATTAATGATGCTCCTGCTATTACTCAAGCGGATATTGGTGTTGCTATGGGTAATGGTACTGATGTAGCTATGGAAAGTGGAGATATTGTTGTTATGGAAGGTGATCTTGAGAGTGTAGTTGCCGCTATTCAATTTTCTCATAAGGTTATGGGTAGAATTAAGGAAAATATTTTTTGGGCTTTTGCTTACAATGGTATTTTGATTCCAATTGCTGCTGGTGTTTTATATCCTACATTTGGTATAATGTTTCGTCCAGAACTTGCTGCTTTAGCTATGGCATTAAGTTCAGTTACAGTAATTTCATTATCATTACTGCTTAAAAGATATGTGCCTCCAATTAAACGTCCAACTAATTAATTTTTTTTAATTTATTTAACCATTATTTTAATTATTTGATGGTTTTTCCAAACTCTATTTTTTGTTGAAAAGAATTAAGAAAAAATATAAAGAAATTTATTTTTGAAGTTCAAAAAAATGTTTAAAAAAAGAAAAGTTATAAAAGAATAAAAGAATATCTTTTATTCTTTTTTTTGTTTATTCAATATCAGTTAATTCGATTTTTATTTTTCCAAGTTTTGGAGCTAATAAATTGTATAAATAACTAGATATTAATACACATAAAAATGTTCCAATAAATCCAATTAAAATTGAACCAATTAACCAGTATAAACTATGCATAGTAGCGAATAATATAATTCCATAAATTACACCAATAACTAATCCGAGAATACTTAAAATTAATGCAGCATTCACTGGGTTAATGTTATTAATTACAGTCATATTATTTTCTTTATCTAATCCTAACATAACTCCATACATTTTGTTACTAAGAGCATTGTATAAGTAACAACATATTAAAGTAAGTAAAAATAATGCAATGATTACAAATACTATTGCAAGAATGATTACTATTGGATCACTCATTAAATAAATAAGTTGATAAAGTACGTATACTAATGTCATACTGCCTGCTACCATTAAAACTTGGTACATAACAGAGAAAATTAATTGTGCAACAACTAAATTGATTAAATAAAATATTATAAACATTATGGTTCCAATTATGGTTACCATAACTGCTGTAGGAAGTGTTGAAACTTCTTTTATTTCTTTATTTTCAACAAATTTAAGTTTAATATTCTCTAACTTAGTTGCAAGTATGTTGTAGAGATATGATCTAGTGAATATTTGGAATATGGTTAATATCATAGTTCCAAATATAATTGTAGGTGCAAGCATTAAAAGGCTACCTATGATGGTAGTGCCAACACTGATTGTTCCTATAACCATAAATAATATTGTAAATATTATAGCATAAATTATATTTATTGCTGTTCCTATGATTGTTATGGAAGATATATCAATAGATTTAAGGTTTAAAAATTCGGACATATTTTTTTCCTCCTCACTAATTTAAAAAATTAGTTTTTGTTTAAAACCAATTTTTTGAACTTTCTAAAAGTTCATCAATTATTATTGAAGTTGAACCTAAATAAGTGTGTGGGTCCATGATTTCTTCAATATCTTTTTCAGTTAAGTATTTTGATGCATCTTCATTTGCTAATATTAAGTCTGAAAGTAATTTATCTTCTTTATTAGCTTTAATAGCACATTCACGTACAATTCCATATGCAGTTAGTTTTCCCATTCCTTTTCTAGTAAGTTCTGCCATCATTCTTTCGGCCATTATTAAACCATTAGTTAAATTTAGATTTTTTTCAATATTCTCTTCATAGAATACAAGATTATTCATAAGTTTTATTGTAAGGTTTAAAATGTAATCTGTTAAGATACATGCTTCTGGGAACATTATTCTTTCACAAGAGGAGTTGGTTAAATCTCTTTCATGCCAAAGTGGGTTATTTTCCATTGCTGCTACTACATATGATCTGATTATTCTGGAGATTCCACAAATTCTTTCCGCAGTTATAGGGTTCATTTTATGTGGCATAGTACTACTACCAACTTGTTTTTCAGGATCGAAAAATTCTCCAACTTCCATGATTTCAGTTCTTTGTAAACTTCTAATTTCAACACCTATTTTGTCTAAGGTTGTTGCTATGTTAGCTAAAACCATTATAAATTCTACATGATTGTCTCTTTGAACAACTTGATTAGTGATTGATGCAGGTGTTAATCCTAATATTTTTGAGGTTTTTTTATGTATTTCCCAACCGTCTTCTTTAAGTGCTGCGGTTGTTCCTACTGCTCCATCCATCATTCCCACACATACATTTTTCTTTGCATGTAATAATCTTTCATATTGTCTGTGAAGCTCATCTGCCCATATTCCGAATTTCATTCCATATGTAGTTGGTAGGGCATGTTGTCCATGTGTTCTACCTATAGCTACTAAGTCTCTTTTTTCTTCGGTTAGTTTTAGTATGATTTTTGTTAATCTTTCTAATTTTTCTTCAAGAACTTCAATACTATCTTTTATTAATAATGAGTTTGAGCTATCTACAATATCGTTTGATGTTGCTCCGAAGTGTACGTATTCTCCGGCATCTCCTTCACATTGTTCTGCTAATCCTTTTGTGAGTGCAGCTATGTCGTGTCTTGTTTGGGCTTCAATTTCGTTTACTCTTTCTAGAGTGACATATTTTGTATTTGCTTTTGATGAAATTTCATCTGCTATATCTTTAGGTAATATTCCTAGTTCTGCTTCTGCTTGTGCTAGTGCAGATTCTACATCTAATTTTTTCTGTAATTTGTTCTCGGATTCCCATATGTTTTTCATTTCGGGGGTTCCGTATCTAAATTCAATAGGGTGTATTGCCATTTTCATACTCCTTTTTTAAATTTTTGTTAATTATTGATAATTTTTATCTTTTTAATAGAGTCTATTTTTTTTTTAATAGTTGGTCTATTATTATATTGTTTATTTTTTGGTTAAATATAATTAGCTATTTTTGGAGTTTTTCCGTAATGTTTATATAGTATGTAATTTATATTTTACATATGGAATGTATATTTTACATTCAAGATATTTTAACAACCCCAAAATTTAAAATTTCTAGAAAAAAACCTTGAAGGTGGTTGGTTGAAAACCAAAATAAGATATTTGCGTCAAGAAGAAGGTATAAGTCAACAAGATTTAGCAAACAAAGTTGATGTTACCCGACAAACAATTAACGCTTTAGAGAATTCTCGTTATAATCCATCACTAATATTAGCATATAAAATAACAAAAGCATTAAATTGTGAATATATTGAAGACGTATTTATACTTGATGAAGAAAAAACAGAAGAGGAAAAATAAAACAACCATAATGGTGATATAAAATGATATTAGATATTTATAAAGATTCTTTAGAATATTCCTTACAAGATGGAAAAACACTCCTTAAATTAGGATTAACACTACTATTTAGTTTCTTAATTATACCAATATTTTTTGTTCTAGGATATTATTATCGAGTATTAGATACATCTACTCATGGAATGATAAATGGTGATGAAAAATTACCTGATTTCAGTGATTTAACCTCCATGTTTGTCGATGGATTAAAAGTATTTTTAGTCAAATTAGTTTACCTTTTAATACCAATTATAATATTAATAATCACAAGATTAATCGGCGGAGGAGCATCTAACCTTAATTCCATGGCAGGTAATGGAATAATAACTGTTGGGACAATCATATCAATAATTTTAGCAATAATATTTTATTTCTTATCAATAATGGCTGTAGCTAATATGGTAGCTGAAAATGGATCAATAAAAGCAGCATTTGATTTTAAAGGAATTTTCAAAATTATAACTAACATCGGATGGTTAAGATATATTGGATTTTATTTAGGATTAATAATTATAATGTTACTAATTTCAATTGTAATAGGATTAATCATAACATTACTCTGGTTTGCATTTGGATTAGTCGGTGCTCTTGCAGGTGCTCTTGGTGCTAAAGTTGGTTTAATATTAGGATTAATCATAGGATTTGCAGTTTATTTATTCTTTGTATATCCTTATTTAACAATATTTGAAAGTAGAGCTGTTGGATTAATATATGAACCTTTACCTGAAAGTGATGAACAATGAGTGTTACAGATGTAATAAAAGAAAGTTTACATTATCCATTTTATGATAAAATAAAGATAGTTTACTTTGGAATATTATATGCAATAATGGGAATATGTAGTACCATAATTTCATATCTTATTTCAAATCCATTACTACACTCTAATTATGCCTCATTAGCTAATGGAACTGAAAATGTAACAACTTTAACCCAATCAGTAAATTTAATTGCTTCACAAATTCCTTCCACTAATTGGTATTATGTAATTATATTAGGAATAATCGCACTTGTAGTTGGAATTTTAGCAACAGGTTATGATTTTAGAGTAATTAAGAAAGCAATAAATTCAGAAAATACTTTACCTAAGTTTAATAATTTCATTTCAATGTTTATTGAAGGATTGAAAATAATCGTAGTAGAAATAATTTATGCAATTTTACCAATTATTTTATTAAGCATTGGTTTTACAATAATTGGCTTAGGAAATGGGGGTTCTAATGCTACTTTATTATCAATTGGTTCTATTATATGTATTTTAGGATTTTTATTTACAATATTCATGGTATTAGTCCAATTAATGGCTGTAAACCATATGATCGCAAATGATGGAAAAATATCCTATGCTTTTAAATTTAAAGATGTAGTAAAAATTATTGGTAAAGTTTCATGGATTAGATATATTGGAGCATTATTCATGCTAGTAATTATTAGTATAATAATTGGTTTTGCCGCTAATATTATTGTTTCATTTATATCAGTGGGATTCATGATGCTTAGTCCAAAAAATGTTCTTTTAGGAACAATAGTTGCTACAATCATTGTGGGATTATTTATTAACCCATTTTTATCCCTATTCACTGATAGAGCATTAGGTTCTCTTTACAATGAAAGAGTTAAAGATTTTGATATTGATGAAAAATATATTATAAATTGAATCAGATGTGTTAAATAAGTTAAATTTAATTAAATTAATAATTAAGGGTAATAATACATTTTCCTAAATGTTAATCCACCTATTATTATTTTAAATTTTTTCACCAAAATTTTTTTATAGTACTATACATTACCCAAAAAAATTATTAATTAATTTTTTCTAACTACTTATCCATCATTTTTCCAGTTAAATCATATATTGCATCTAAAAATTCGTCTAAAATTGAAACTAATTCAGTACCAACATATAATGTTGGATCAATATTATTTCCTCTAGAGTGAATTGATTGATTTTGATGAGAAATATTTATTTCCCAAAAATATCCATCAATCATTATGCAACGTTCATAATTTTCTTTTAAATCCCAAATTCCTATTTTTTCAAGATTTTCCCAAAAATTTTCCCATTCACTTTGTTTAGGTTCAATGATTTCACTATTAGAATAAATGAATATTAATTGAGTTTTATTTAATAATTTTAGTACTTTTTTTCCAGTTGTTGCGCTAGAATAAACTATTTCCATTTCTTCAGGTAAAAATTCTTCATACATAATTACTTTTTTCCTTAAATAAAATTTTAATATATAAAAGATTATTTATTAATTCTAGTAATAAATTATATTATAGTTTTTTTTTAAACTATTTTCAAGAGGATATTATAAAATGAAAAGTACAATAAACAAAGTATTAAATGAAATATCCATTTTAAGATTATTAGTATTCATTTTTGTTCTTTTTTCAGTTTTAATTATATTATCGATTATATTTAACATTAATATTGAAGATAATGCTTTTGATTTAGCTTCATATGGTTTAATACTGTTTTATTTTGTATATAAATTCAGGAATATTGGTAATAATTTTAAATCAGAGTTAATTTCTAGTTGTACCTTATCAAATATTAAGGAAATCCTTTTTGTAGCTATAACTAATATATTCTTAGCATTTGGTGTACTTATTTTTGCTTTGTTAATAGGGATTGATGTTCCTTTAGATAGTACAACTAATTTTATTAATTTTTTTAATATGTCTGGGGAAATTATTGTAATTGTTGTTTTAGCCCCTATTGTTGAGGAATTAATATTTAGAGGAGTCTTTTTAAGATGGTTAGATTCAAAATTTAATATTTATGTTGCTATTATAATTACTTCAGTATTATTTGGAGTAATGCATAATTTTGGGGGAATTATTAGTGCAATAATTTTTGGTGTTTCCATGTCAATTCTATATGTGAAAACTAATAACCTATTTGTTCCTATTTTAGCACATATGTGTAATAATTTTGTTTGTGAGTTTTTAATTCATTTTGATTATGGAAATTTCTTATTAAGTAATGATATAATTTTAATTTTACTTTGTATTTGTATTATTCTTTCAATAATACTGTTATTTAATTATTTGATTAAGAATATAAAAAATATTAAATATTATTTAAACACTTTTCAGGAGAATGGTTTGGAATGAAGAGTGATAAAAAGGATTTAATTAAAAGAGGATGGATTGATGATTATTATTTGGAAGATTTTCTAAATTTTAATCAAGAAGAATTATTAAAGTTATTAAGTTCTAATGATCCTTGTGAACGCTCTGCTGCGGCTTCTTTGTTAGGTGTTAAGTTCAATGTCAATGAAAAAATTGTATATTCTTCATTAGTTAAATCTTTAAGCATTGAAAAAGCGTTATATACAAAACTTCAGATATCTAGGAGTCTTGAAAAGGGCAATTTTATTGTAGCTGAGTATATGATTGGTTATTTAGGTAAAATTGGTAATAATCAACATAAAAAATTACCTAATACTGTTTCTAAAAAGAAGAGCTATCCTTTACCCAGGGATATTATTGCTAGAATTTTAGGTAAAATGGATAAATCTAATTTTTCAGTATTGTTATCTTCATTGGATAGTTGTGTTGCAGATCAAATCACTGAATTATTGGATGCTATTGGGTTTATGGTTTTTTATAATCCTAATTTGGCTATTTTAGAAAACTTGAAACCTATTTTAGGGGTGTTAGATAAGTATGAATATAATATTCTTATTGTTTGGAAAGTATGTATGGTTCTATCCGCTTTTCCTTTAGATGAAAGTGTTTTTATTTTAAATAAAATAAAATCTCATTATGGTGTTGATTTAATTCTTTTGGAAGTGGAACGTTCTTTGAATTTAATTAATGGTGATTAATTTTTTAGTATAATCCTAACATTCCGCCGAATGCCATTATTGCAGATACACCGATAGTAACGAACCATATTAATGGATTCCATTTGATTACTTTTGCTCCATCTAATATGCCTAATGGTATTAAGTTAAAAAATGCTAAATATCCGTTTATCATGAATCCGAATGTGCATGTTATTGAGGTTAAGCTAGCTCCTGCTGTTGCAGGGTTCATTGCAGTATTTATTGAGTTTATTACTAAAAACATTAATGCTAGTAAAATGTTTACTACGGGTCCGCATAGAGATATGATTCCGTTTTCTTCATTATTTATGTTTCCATAAATATTCACTGCCCCGGGTGTTGCTATTAAAAATCCTATAAATGCACTTAATATGGATATTAATAATCCAATTGGCCATGCTTTAAATTCTGCCCAGTATCCATAGTGTATAGCACTTAATTTATGTCCTATTTCGTGTAAGATGAATCCTGAACCTACACCAATCATTATTATGGGTAATATTGCTATGATTTGGTTTACATTTGTACGTGCATAGACAATTGAAAATCCTAAGGATATTACTATAAATGCGATTATTAAGTCAATTGTTTCGCGTGCTGTAAATTTTACATTCATATTATTAACATTCTTTATTTTTTGTTATATAGTTTTGCTAGTTTTCTAATTTTTAATGTTAAATTTTATTCTTTAATGTATATTTTTATACTACAAAGATTTAAATAGTACATTAACATATTTTTATATACGTCAAAATTATATTTAATTCATAAAAAAATTCAATATTAGAAGGTATTATCAAATGATTTATCCAAAAAAAGAAGAGGTAAAAAAACTAATCAAAAATAATAATTATAAAAGAGTCCCTATAAGTTATGAAATATATTCAGATAGTCAAACACCTATTGAAGTAATGAGAAGATTAAAAAAAATAAGTAATCATTGTTACATGTTAGAAAGTATCGAAGATAAAGATAAATGGGGCAGATACACCTTTTTAGGATTTGATCCATTACTAGAATTCACATGTCAAGATGGTGAAGTAAATATAAAAGGTGATTTTAGCTCTTATAAACATTCAGATTTAAATAAATCCGATATATTCACTACAACCACTAATAATCCTAGAAAATATATAAAACAAATAATTGAAGAAAATAAAACCCCAAGATTAAAAGATTTACCTCCATTTACAGGAGGATTAGTTGGATACTTCGCTTATGATTATATTAAATACAGTGAACCTTCATTAAATTTAGATGCTGAAAACCAAGATGGTTTCAAAGATGTTGATTTAATGTTATTTGATAAAGTTATTGTTTTTGATAATTTTAAACAAAAAATAATTATCATAATTAATATACAAACAGAAAATATAGACGAAAATTATGAAAATGCGGCAATAGAATTAAAAAACATAGTTAAAATAATTAAACATGGAAAACCAGCGAAAATAAAATCATTAAAATTAAAATCAGATTTTAAACCCTCATTTTCTAAAGAAGAATACTGTAATATAGTTGAAAAAGCTAAAAATTACATTAAAGAAGGAGAAATTTTCCAAGTAGTTCCCTCAAATAGAATAGAAGCAGATATTGAAGGAAGTTTATTTGATACGTATAGAGTTTTACGAACAACCAACCCCTCTCCATACATGTTTTACTTTTCAAGTGAAGATATAGAAATAGCAGGAGCATCTCCAGAAACCCTTGTAAAATTACAAGACAATAAAGTATATACTTTTCCATTAGCAGGAACACGAGCAAGAGGAAAAACAGAAGAAGAAGATCAAAAATTAGAAAAAGAATTATTAAATGATGAAAAAGAATTGGCAGAACATAATATGCTTGTAGATTTAGGAAGAAATGATATTGGTAAAATTTCTGAAATAGGTTCTGTGAAAGTGAATAAATATTTATCCGTAGAAAAATTTTCTCATGTCATGCATATTGGTTCAACAGTTGAAGGAATACTTCGTTCTGATTTAGATCCTTTATCTGCAATTGATTCTATCCTTCCTGCAGGAACTCTTTCAGGAGCTCCAAAAATTAGAGCTTGTGAAATAATTAATGAGTTAGAAAACAATAAAAGAGGAATATATGGGGGAGCTATAGGTTATGTAGATTTATCTGGAAATTTAGATACATGTATAGCTATTAGAATAGCATTTGCCCGTAATAATAAAGTTTTTATCCGTTCTGGTGGAGGAGTTGTAGCAGATAGTATACCTGAAAATGAACACCAAGAAACTTTAAATAAAGCTTCAGCTGTTATAAATGCTTTAAAGATTGCAGATGGAGGTATAGAATGATACTTTTAGTAGATAACTATGATAGTTTTTCATATAATCTCTATCAATTCATAGGTATTGCATTAAGTGAGATTAAAGGCTTAAATTTACAATCAGATTCTAAAAAAATTATTAATGAAATTAAAGTCATTCGTAATGATGAATTATCCATATCTGAAATAGAAATGCTTAATCCTAATATAATTATTTTATCTCCGGGTCCTGGAAGACCTTCTGATGCGGGAGTTTGTGTTGATTTAGTTAAAGCATTTGAAGGTAAAATTCCAATTCTTGGAGTATGTTTAGGTCATCAATCTATATGTGAAGCATATGGTGGAAAAATTTCCTATGCAAAGAAATTAATGCATGGTAAATCTTCTATAGTGAACTTAAAAGATAATGAACCCTTATTTGAGGATATTCCAGATTCTATTCTGGCTGCAAGATATCATTCTTTAGCTCTTTTAGAAGGTACTTTGCCTGAAGAATTAGATGTGATTGCTGAAACTAAAAATGGGGAAATCATGGGTGTTAAACATAATCTTTATCCTATTTATGGTTTACAATTTCATCCTGAGTCTATTTTAACTCCTGAAGGTTTAAATATTATTAAAAATTTTATAATTAATTATGATTAATTAAAAGTTATTAAATAGAAAAATGGTGGTTATTAACTATGATTAAAGATGCAATTTTACAATTGGCTAAAAAGGAAGATATTTCTTATGATTTGGCTAAGGAATCAATGAATGAAATTATGGGAGGAAAAGCTACAGATGTTCAAATGAGTGCATATTTAACAGCTCTTTCTATGAAAGGAGAAACTATTGATGAAATTACAGCATCTGCAGAAGCAATGAGATCTCACTGTATTAAGCTTTTAAATGATTGTGAAGTTCTTGAAATAGTTGGAACTGGTGGTGATGGTTCTAATTCTTTTAACATATCTACAACATCTTCAATAGTTATTTCTTCAGCAGGAGTTCCTGTTGCAAAACATGGTAATAGGGCGGCTAGTAGTAAATCTGGTGCTGCTGATGTATTAGAATCTTTAGGTGTTAATATTAATGTATCTGCTGAACAAAGTGCTCAAATTTTAAGAAAAATAAATTTATGTTTCTTATTTGCTCAAAATTATCATATTGCAATGAAATATGTTGCTCCAATTAGAAAAGAACTTGGAATTCCTACAATTTTTAATATTTTAGGTCCTTTAGCTAATCCTGCAGG
>JAEZRD010000050.1 GCA_023440975.1 Methanobacteriota archaeon
GATAATGTCTTATAACCCCAGTAAATGTCATCTGGTTCATCAGGTGTGACTATTACCTCTTTAGCTAACTTTGTAATTTTAAAGCTGAAAACTTTTTTTACAGTAAGTTGCTCTTTACAGAATGCGAGTTTACCAATACCGATATCTACAAAAGTACCTTTCTTATTACGTTTAACTGTAAATCCTTGACGATAATCTCCTAATTTAGGTTCATCGTCAGTAGGATGATGAGGAGTTCTTAATGGAGGTAAAATTCCAACATGCTGCAATTCATGTTTTATAGGAAATGCCTCTTTTCTTAAATACTGAGGAGTATCCATATAAGAGAGAACTTCAGCCATGAAATCTGCATCTTCTTCATCATTCTCATCTTCACGAGAAAGATCTTTATAAATAACAACTTCGTTAACTTTATATACTGCTAATAATCTTCCTATAACACCGACTTTACTAGTCTTCAATTTTAAATCCTTAGTCTCGGATAAGAAAGAATCAGGTATAAAGATTGATAAATTTCGTTTCTGCATTTATAATTATTTATTCAAATCTATATATAAATATTACTCTAAATTTTTCATAGCACTGACTAAGATAACCTTAAACTATTCCAATACCATATCAATTATGGTACCTCATAGGTCAACTATGAAAAAAATTTTGTTTAAGTATATAATATATAGATTATAATTATATTACTTTAATATAGTATATATAGTTTACCTAAAATCAATTAAAATAAAGAACAAAAACCAATAAAAAAGAGAAATACAGAAAAATTTAAAGTAAAAATGAAAAATTAATACAATGAATATCTAAAAATAAAAATTTAAAAATTTTCAACTCTCAAAACTAAAACATCCACATTATAAAATTCTTTTGTATGAAAATCATAAATTTTAGGTAAAGGAAATTGATATTGAAACCTATGAGTAATATTACCCCCAAGATTTTCAAAATATTTGTAAACAAACTTTTCAGTAGATAACATATGAAAAGAATAAATAACTTCTGAAGATTTCATTGCCAAATCAATAAATTTTCTATCTGCACCAGATTGACCTTTTTCTTGTGATCCAAATGGAGGATTTTGAAATAATGTTTCAACTTTAAAATCTTCATTACAATACAAATTCTCACTCTCAATAACATTAGATAAACTATTAATTTTATTAACATCTAAAACTTTAAAATTAACACCATTAATTCCCATATCCTTAGATATATTTTGAGCAGCTTCAACAGAATCAACATCAATATCAATACCCAATGCCTTATCCGCACCAAGCAAAATAGAACCAATAGAAAATATTCCAGTTCCACATCCCAAATCAATAACACTACGCCCATCAATATCCCCCATAGAAAAAGCATTCCATAAAAGATCACTAGCAATAACAGAAGGTGTTGTATACTGTTCTAAAAAAACTTTAGGACTAGGGTGAGAAGGAATTGTCTCAAGTATCATTTCCAATTGTTTCTTCTTTTTAATTGTTACCATAATAAAAACCAAAAAAATAATGTATAATTATAATAAAGATAATCTAATTATATAATAATATATTATTATATATAATAAATAAAAATTATTCTTAATCATTTTATAAAAGAGGTTATAAAATTGTTTGAAAAGATATTAGTAGCTAACAGAGGAGAAATAGCTATAAGAATAATGCGAGCATGTCGTGAATTAGATATAAAAAGTGTAGCAGTTTATTCTGATGCAGATAAAAAATCTTTATACACTAATTATGCAGATGAAAAATATCCATTAGGAAACCCAAGTCCTCTACAAAGTTACTTAAACATAGACAAAATAATGAATGCAGCAGTTGAATCTGGCGCAGAAGCTATTCATCCAGGTTATGGATTCCTTGCAGAAAATCCTAAGCTTGGAGAAGAATGTGAAAAAAATGGAATTACCCTCATAGGACCAACTGGCGATGTAATACGCCAAATGGGAGATAAAATCACAAGTAAACAAATTATGAAAAAAGCAGGAATCCCTGTAATTGAAGGAACAGACCAAGGAATAACAGACTTAGATGAAGCAGCAGAAATTGCAGCAAATATTGGTTATCCTGTTATTATTAAAGCATCAGCAGGAGGAGGAGGAATCGGTATGCGTGCTGTTTACAGTGAAGATGAACTAGTACGTGCAATTGAATCAACTCAATCCGTCGCAGCTGCGAACTTTGGAGATAGTACCGTATTCATAGAAAAATATTTAGAAAAACCAAGACACATTGAGTTCCAAGTTCTAGGAGATACTCATGGAAATGTTATACACGTAGCAGACCGTGAATGTAGTATTCAGAGAAGACACCAAAAACTTTTAGAAGAAGCGCCTTCCCCAATCATGACAGAAGAATTACGTGAAAAAATGGGAGAAAGTGCTATAAAAGCCGCTTCATCAATTGATTACACTGGTGCTGGAACCATAGAATTCATGTATGAAAATGGAAGTTACTATTTCTTAGAAATGAATACTCGTATACAAGTAGAACATCCAATAACAGAAATTGTTACCAATACTGACTTAGTAAAAGAACAAATAAAAATAGCAGCAGGCCAAGAATTAGAATTAGCTCAAAATGATATTAAAGTAACAGGACATGCTATAGAATGTCGTATAAATGCAGAAGACCCATTATCAGACTTTGCACCAAACCCTGGAAAAATTACAGGTTATCGTTCACCTGGAGGACCTGGAGTAAGATTAGATAGTGGAGTTTACATGAATTATACAATACCCACTTTTTATGATAGTATGATTAGTAAATTAGTTACTAATGGAAGTACACGTCAAGATGCAATAAACCGTATGAAAAGAGCATTAAGTGAATACATTATTTTAGGTGTTAAAACTACAATTCCATTCCATAAAGCAATCATAAGAAATCCTTACTTCTTAGCTGGAGATCTTAATACACACTTTATAGACGAACACAAAAAAGGAATCCAAGAAGAAATGAAAAAAGTTATTGAAGAAGACCGTGAAAATGTTAACCGTCTTAAAGCAACTTTCATGCCTGGAAAAAAAATAGCAGCTATATCCGCAGGAGTAGGTTCTTACTTAACTAATGCTCAAGCTCAACAAAATAAAAAACGACAATAAATCATGTTTTAGAGGGATTTTCTTATGAAAAAAGAAATGTTAGATTTACTTAAAAAGAAAAACAAAATTTCAAATAAAGATGCTGATGAAATTTTAGAATTAGACGAAGAAGAAATTATTGGATTTCTTAAAGAATTAGGAACTCAAGAACCTAATTTAACCACATTAAACACTATTCAAAAAAATTTAGATACAGAATACATTGGAAAAAATATTTACTGCTACGATGAAGTAAAATCCACAAACAATATAGCTAAATTTTTAGGTGAAGCAGGTGAAGATGAAGGTACTGTAATTGTTGCAGACACCCAAACAAAAGCAAGAGGACGTTCTGGAAAACCTTGGAAATCTCCTAAAGGAGGATCATGGTTAAGTATTGTAATTAGACCTAATGTTCCACCTACTCATGCATCATTAATAACTCTTGCAACTGGAGTTGCAGTATGTAAATCTTTAAGAGAATTAGGTGTAAATGCTGAAATTAAATGGCCAAATGATATTTTAATAAGAGGTAAAAAAGTATCAGGAGTACTTACTGAAGCAAAAGTCACATTTAATAACTTAGATTATGTTATAGTTGGAATTGGAATAGATACAAATCTTAATATAGATGATTTCCCTGAAGAATTAAAACAAGGCGCAACAAGCTTAAAAAATGAAATTGATGGAGAAATATGCGAAGACAAATTAATTGCTATTTTCCTAAAAGAATTTGAAAATATTTATAATCTATTTAAAGAAGAAAACTATGAAAAAATTTTACATGAATGGAGAATATTATCTAAAACCATTGGAAGTGAAGTAATTATTAAACAACCATTAGGTAAAACCATCGAAGGATATGCTGTTGGAATTAACAAAGAAGGCAGTTTAATCATAGAAAAAGGAGATGGATCTCTTGAAAAAATTTTTGCTGGAGAATTACGTCACAAAGATGGAGCATATTAAGTGAGAAAAAATCCCACTTAATTTTTAACTTTTTTTATTCAAAAATCAAATTATAACATTTATTTGTATCATTCATTACTTTTTTTAAAATTTTTAGTGAAGAATCTATTTTTTTAATAAGTTCATCAGTAGTTAATAATTTACTATCTGGTGAAGCAATATCAAAACGGATTGTAGCAGAAGCACCAGGCATTCCTACAGCAGGTATTGTGATTATTCCTTCATATTTAAGCATTATCATTGCCCATAAAAAATTTAAATCCTTACTAGTTAAATCCGGATTTTCACAATTTAATTCATTATATAAATCATTTTCTTTAACCATTACCCCCGTTGGTGTTTCTTTAAAGAAATTATAATATGAATTAAGTTTATTTAATAATTCTTCTTTTTTCACTAAAGAATTTCTTAAATCTTGTGGATTATAATCTTCTAAACCTTTAACCATCGCCAATATACTAGGAGGTTGAGCTTCCAAACCAAATTGAGTGGCTTTAGATTTAATTAAATCAATTAAATCTTCCTTACCTGCCATTAAACCTCCACGTGGGCCTTTCATTAATTTATCCGTACTTGTAACTACTAAATCTGCACCTAACTCTGTTGCTTTTCGTTGATTAAAAATTGCAGTTCTTAATCTTGCCCCAGATGCATCATCCACCAATACGGGTATATTCTCTTTATGAGCAAGATTTATTACATGTTTAAAAGTTTTCTCATCAAGTGTCTGATGGTCCATAGTTGAACCAGTAATAATAACTAAATTTACATCATAGGGTACTCGAAACTTTTCAATATCTGTATATTCTAAATAGTTTGCATGCACTAATTTACAAGATCTAGGTATACTTGGATGAGCAGGGTGTTCCTTTAAAAAATGAAGAACAAAACCTTTTTCAGGAACTAATGCTAAAATAGTGGCAAGTATTCCAGAACTAGTCCTATTTACTGCAAAAACTTTTTCTCCACCTAAATGTTTAATCCCTTCTTTTTGTAACTTTTCTTCAAAAATAGCAGGACCAATATATGTTTCTAAAAGTTTTAAATCTTCATCTGAAGCCAAAAATCCTCCAGACAATCCAGTTAAATCATACAAATTTTTCCGACTGCCTTTATCCATTATTTCTCTAATATTTTTTAATGCAGATTCTCGTTTCTTAACTTCATCAACAGAATTATTAACTAACATATTTTTTCACTATAATATAATTATTAAATTTAAATTAATAAATTTTTTTTATAATACTCCTAAAAAAAACATTAAATAAATTATAAAAATTAAAAATTTAAAATATTCCCTACTGGAATTTAATTAAAAAAAAAAATTTAAAAAAAAAGAAATAGAAAAATTAGAACTCTTCATCCATGAATTCTAAATGAAAATTAGAGCTAAATGCTTCTACCATAACATCAAGATCTTTACCCTCAAGAGGAATAGATTCAAAATCTTCCCCTTCATTATAAGAATATTCTGCATCAACAATTTTACCCTCAGCAGTAGTATAAAATATTATACTATCAGATATTTCTTCTGGGTTTTTACTAGGTAAAAATATTTCTACAGATCCCCCTAATTGATCAAAAAATTTTTCTTTTTCAGCTTCATCCTTATTAACTTTTTTAAATTTTCTTATTCTTGATTTGAGTTTTTTTTCTGCTGTTTCTTTTAAAGCACCTGGCATAGTAATTCACCTTTTTTATTCCAACTTTATAATTATTATAATATTTATAATTCTAAATAGTTTTTTCAAACTTAATATTTAGTTAATAAAAGTTTTATTATATAAACTATTCGGATAATTAAGAAATTTCATTATTTAATAATAAATTAAAGTATTTAATATATTTATTTGTATAAACTGTTTCCATTAGAATCCATACCAACAATTAAAGGACCAAATTTATTAACTTTTAGTTCCCATAATGCCTCAGGCATTCCAAGATCTAACCAATCAACATTACTTACTTCACTTACTTTATCAACATATAATGCAGCACATCCTCCAGTAGCAACTAAATATACTGCGTTATTACGGTTTAAAGCTTGTTGAACAGAATCATCCATTCCACCTTTACCAATCACTATTTTAACACCTTTATCTAATACTTTTGCTTGGTAAGGATTCATTCTCATACTTGTAGTTGGACCTATAGCTACAATATTATAATTACCATTTCTATCTTCTTTAATTATAGGGCCTGCATGAAATAAAGCAACACCATCTAATGAAAATGGGGCTCCTTCATCTATAATTCTTTTATGTGCTTGATCTCTTGCAGTTACTATAGTTCCAGAAACTGTAACTACATCACCAATTTTTAATTTTGTTAAATCTTCACCAGTAACTGGTACTTTTATATCCATCATTAAAATCCCTTTTTATTTCTTAAATAATAATAATCTCTAAAAAAATATAATAAAGATTAATACAAAGATTCATTATATAATATTATATTATAAATATTGTCTTATAAAATTTATTCAACAAAATTTTTTTTTAAGGAGAAAAAAGACCATGACAAGTATGAGTAGTGTTGCAGGATTATCCAAATATCTTAAAACACTCCCAAAAGCTAAAATATCATTATTTAGTATGATTTTTATCAGTTTCTTAAGTGGAGCTGTAATTTTTTTAATAAATCCAATGAACGAATATAGTCAAATAGAAAACCTATTTTATGGAGGAGCATTTGGATTTTTTGTATTTGGAGTAAGTAGTATTATTTCTGGTGCAACTGATCAACAATGGGTATACTCCTTAAAAGGAATAAATCTTAAAAGAAAACATAGTATGTTCTTATCCCTCACCAGTATGACAATCTTATGCATAATAACAATTGCAGGAGTAATAATTGGTAAAATATTTAATATGGATTTATTTGTTAACAGTATTTTATTTGGTTGTGTATTAATATTTGCTTGGAATTTCTTAGTCTTATGGGGTACAAGTAGAATTGGACCTGGCAAATCATTCATTATAAGTTTATTTCAACCATTATTAGTAATTGGTATATTAATTGTTGTAGTATTTTTAGGCGATATTGAAATTAAATTACAATTAGGTATTATTGGAACAATATTAAAAGTATTTATAGCTTGTTTAGTTTTCCTTGTAGCTATTTACTCATTTATGAAAGTAGTAGAAACACCAATGAAAAATAATTTAGGTTTTGGAGCATTAGATTTACTTAGTTTTTTCATTGCCCATATGAATGAGGGATCTTCATCTATTGAAAATTTATTTGATAACTCAGGTGAATTTGTAGATACTTTAGTTGGTACAGTTAGTTTCAGAGACTTTGAAGGAAACATCAAAGCTTTATTTATAAGTCCTTGTGTGCATCCTGGACCTTTAGGTGATATTGGAGGTGCTAATATGCCTACAATATTAGCAAATCAATTCGATAATTTTACAATGGTTGCACATGGCCCATCAACTCATGATTTTAATCCAGTCAGTGTTAAAGAAATTTGTAAAATAGAAAATGCAATCCGTGACGGCTTAACTGATATGGAATACAGTGACAAAGTAAGTAAATTCAAAAGATATTCTCATGAAAAAGCTAACATTGGAGTTCAATTCTTCAATAATGGACCGTTAATGCTTTCAACATTCGCTCCTTCTGGTAGTGATGATATTGAATTTAGTGTTGGTTTATCCATGATGATTGAAAGTCAAAAAACTTGTAATGTTGAGAATAGTATTATAGTAGATTGTCATAATAGTTTTAATGCTGAAAAAGGAGGAGTATTACCTGGAAACCCTGAAGTATTCCAATTATTAGATGCTATTAAAGAAATGGAAAATATAAATCAGGACAATAAATTAAGTGTTGGGACAAGTTCTAATCTTATGAGTGATTTGGATAAAACTCATGGAGTTGGAGAAAGTGGATTAAAAGTCATGGTTATTCAAGCAGGTGATCAAAAAACTGCAATAGCCCTTTTTGACAGCAATAATATGGAACTTGGTTTTAGAGAAACAATATTTGAAGCATTAAAAGATTTACCTATTGACGAATTAGAAGTATTAACTACAGATACTCATTCAGTTAACACATTATCTAAGGGTTATAATCCTATAGGAACATCAGAAAAAGAAAAAATTATTGATTATTTATCACAAACTATTTTAGAAGCTATAGATGATTTAGAACCTGTTGAAGCTGGAACAAATGTTAGTAGAATTAAAAATTTAAAAACTTTCGGTCCAAACAATAGTACTGAATTAATATCAACTATTAGTTCTATAGTTGCTGTAAGTAAAATTATGGCTCCTTTAATTTTTATTGTTGCAATAATTTTTGTATTTATTTGGATTTATTTATTATAACAAAAAATTTAAAAATTTAAAAAAAAAGTTAAAAAAAAGAGTTTTAAAATTTAACTAATGGAATGGACCCATATAATTAAAGATTAAAGTCCAAATTAAAAACCAACAGAATATAAATGGAACTATTCCATTCCATAACCATTTTGTGAAACCTTTTAATTCTTCATCATCAGCAAATAATCTATCACATATTTGTCCAGAAATATATAATAAAACTATTCCTATAAGAGCTGCGATTACTGGATTAGTAAGTCCCAGCCACCCTATAGAAAATGCAGATGATAAAAGAGCTGCTATAGTAGCAAATATAAGATGTATTGATGTTACCTTAACTACATTATCCATATTATCATTCCAATTTATATAAAAAATAGATTTTTTTATTAATTAATTTATTATCTTATATTAGTTTACTTTACATACTATTTAAACTTATAATAATTAAAATTTAGAATATTTTATTCTAAAATTTAATAAATCTATGAAAAAAACTATGATAATATATACTCTTTACAAAATTAACTTAAAAAAGTAATATTAAGTATATTATTAAGAAAGAATCATTAATTTAAATAATAGTTTAAGTTAAACATCTAAGATATTTAAAGCAAAAACCAAAATAAATACATGAAAATTAATACAATATATTCAAAAAATCAATAAACAATCAAAGTTTTAGATAATTTATTAAAATAATAAAATTAAAAATAAAATAAATAATTAAAAAAAAATAATGGATGTAATCTTAACATGAAAACAATGTCAAATGTTGATGTATACACAATAAGTTACGAATTAAACAAATTATTAAGTGGATCAAGGGTAGATAAATCATTTCAACCTACCAACGATACCGTAGTTATGAGATTTCATAAAGCAGGATACGGAAGAATAGATTTAGTAATGCAAGCAGGAGTTCGTATGCATACTAGCAAATATCCTATGGAAAATCCATTAACTCCTCCAAGTTTTCCAATGTTACTGAGAAAAAGAGTTAAAGGAGCAAATGTAATCAGCATAAGCCAGTATAATTTTGATCGAGTAATTATTATCAAAATGCAAAAAGAACAAATATATACATTAATTATAGAATTATTTGATAAAGGAAACATTATTTTACTTGATGAAGAAAATAACATCATTTTACCTCTTAAAAGACAAAGAATTGGGGATCGTGACATATCCAGTAAAAGAACTTATGAATTCCCTTCAGAGCATGGAATAAATATTAAAACAATAAATTTATTAGAATTTAATGATATTATAAGATATTCTGATAGTGATATAGTTCGTACTTTAGCCCGAAATGGTCTTGGAAGCTTATATGCAGAAGAAATAATTTCCCATACAAATATAAATAAAAATACATCATGTAGCGAACTAAATAACGATGATGTCGAAAAATTATTTGATTCCTTAGAAAATACATTTAAACCATTAAAAGAAGATAATTTTAAACCTCAAATTGATACAGAAGTAAAAAATACTGAGAAAAAAGAATATTTAGTGCCTTTGGATTTAATAAAATATGAAAATATGAATAAAACATTTTTTAAAAGTTTTAACGAAGCTGCAGATGAATTTTATTCCAGTAAAGTGAACAAAGAAATAACAAGTATTCAAGAACGTGCATGGAATAAGAAAGTTGGAAAGTATGAAAAGAGATTAAAATTACAGGAAGACACATTAAATGGATTTAAAGACACAATTGAAACTTGCCAACATAAAGGAGAGTTACTTTACTCACATTACACAGAAATTGACTCACTACAAAAAGTAATATTAAATGCTCGTGAAAAAGGATATTCTTGGGATAAAATTGGTAAAACACTCAAAAATGCGAAAAAAGAAGGATTACCAGATGCTCAAATATTTGAATCAATGGACAAAATGGGAAATATAATTTTAATTCTTGAAGATACACACATTAACATTGATTGTAAAAATTCTATAAATGATAATGCTGAAACTTATTATGAAAAATCTAAAAAAGCTAAACGTAAAATTACTGGAGCAAACATTGCAATAGAAAACACAAAAAAACAATTAAAAGAAATGCAAAATAAAAAGACCATAGCAATGGAAAAAGTAAAAGTTCCACAAAAACGTGTTAAAAAAGAATTAAAATGGTTTGAAAAACTCAGATGGTTTTTAACCAGTGATGGTTTCCTTGTAGTTGGTGGACGAGATGCCAATACTAATGAAACAATTGTTAAAAAATATTTAGATAGTAATGATATTTATTTACACTCCGATATTCATGGCGCTCCTTCAATAAGTATTAGATTAAAAGGAAAAGAATTAACAGATCAATCTATTAAGGAAGCTGGAATATTTGCAGCTTCATATTCTAGTGCTTGGGCAAATGGATATTCAAATCAAGATGTTTATTATGTTTCACCCGACCAAGTTAGTAAAACACCAGAGTCTGGAGAGTATGTTTCTAAAGGTTCATTTATAATCAGAGGCCATAGAAATTATATAAGAAATGCAAGATTAGAATTAGCTGTTGGGATAGTTGATTATGAGGGAAAAAGAATAATGGCAGGACCTATTGAAGCAGTTAATCAATATACTGATAATTATATAGCATTAAAACCTGGACATATTAAAAAAGAAGCTATTGCTAAAAAAATATTATCTAAAATAAATCAAGACGATTTAATAGAAATGGATGATATTATTAGAGTACTCCCAAGTGGCAAATGTGATATTATTGATCCTCGTGAAATCAAATATCGCTTAATGAAAAAAGATAAATAAATAAGAAAAAGTTTATTCAATCTTAGAATCTAAATTGGGTACATATGTTTCTAAAGGATTGATTATAACTGTTTCTATTTTAGGATTTAATTGAGTTACAAAATTACTAAAAACAGTTGGGTCTTGTTCTATTGCAGGGAAAGTATTATAATGCATTGGTAGAACATATTTTGGATTAATCCACATTGCTGCTAAAGCTGCTTCAAATGGACCCATAGTAAATCTATCTCCTATAGGTAAAATTGCTATATCAGGTTTATAAATTTGCCCTATAACTTCTTTCATATCACTATATAAACCTGTATCTCCTGCATGGAATAACTTTTCACCATTTTCAAAAGTTATTAAAAAACTTGCAGGATTTCCACCAGCAACAGGTTCTTCCACTACATCTAATGCACTAGAATGTGTTGCATCCAACATTGTGAATTTAATCCCACGAACTACAACTGAACCCCCAATATTCATAGTTATATTATCTATTCCTTGTTTAGACAAAAATAAACCAATTTCATGAATACAAATTATAGGTGCATTACATTCATGAGCAATTTCCATAGCATCACCAAAATGATCACTATGTCCATGAGTTATACAAATAATATCTGCTTCAATTTCTTCCACAGGAATTGTACATGCAGGATTATTACTGATAAAAGGGTCTATTAATATTTTAACCCCCTCATCAGATTCAATTAAAAATGCTGAATGACTTAACCATGTTATTTCCATATTATCACCTAATTAATATTTTAGTTTACTAAATTTAAATTTTTATCAATACTATGTGCTAAATTCCAAGATTTTTCAAACACAGTTTTAACTTCATAAATTGAATTTGAATCTGTATAAACGGCACCATAATCAAAATCTGTTTGATCTTGACCATCAGATATTATTAATGCATATGAATGGTCACTAATTAAATTAAATGTATTTACCAAAGGTAAAATCTTTACTTTAACACCATGTTCAATAAGAGATGTCAATAGTAATATATAAGAGGTATCTTTAATATTAAATTCTTGAATTATTACTTTGGAATTTAATTTACAAATATCTGCTAAAAAATCATTCCCTAAATCTTTTATAGAAGGTGCTTCTAAAAGTATGTCCTCTTTAGCATGTTTAGCTATTTGCTCAAAAGCTTCTTGAGAAGTCATTATCCCCTGATTACATATTACATAACTTTTCTTTAATCTAGTATCTTTAGATTCTTGATTATTTTCAAGAACATTATTTTTAACTGTTTTTAATGGGATATTTTGACTTTGTTTTCTTTCAGTTACATTTGTTTTGGTAAACTCAGTTAAAGCTGTGGATCTAGTACTTTTTGGTATAATATTATTAGAATCATCCACGATTTTTTTATTATTCACATTTGATATTACTGAAGGTTCTTTGAATAAAGATTCTTTCTCATTATTTACTAAATTATTTTCACGTTGTTCTGCATAAATTGGAGTTATTGTTTCAGGCATCTTTTCATGCATTTCTGGAGTTTTAACATAATTTAAAGGTACATCTCTTTTTTTAGGTTTACGAGTAACCCTCATAGGTTTTTCATAATTTGGAGTGAAATTAAATTGACGAGCCTGAGTATGTTTTTTCATTTCATTAGGCATTATTCCTATCTTATGAGAGTTTTCTCGATTAGGAACATCCTTTGATGGTGAAAGTGAAATATTCTTAGCTGATTCTATTTTATGTTCTTTATTTTCAAAATCAAATAAAGATTCATCCCATATGTTTTTTGAATTGGTTCTTAAAACAGCTTTAGGATTATTAGTAGGAGTATTGAATCTTTCTGCAAATTGTTTATTTATAGTAGTGAAAATTGATTCATTATTATAAGAATTATCTAAAGAAGCAATTGTTCTAGTTTCATTTTGAAGATTATTTTTTTTCTGATTTAAAGAAGATTTTGTATATTTAACAATTTTAGATTGTTTATCTAAATCTAAAGTTAAAAATAGCATTACTAACATTATTACTCCAACAAATAATGTTAAAATACCTATTAACATAATAATATCTAAAAGATTATAAATATAACTTTCATATATAATAACTAGCCCTACAGCGGTAAGTAAAACTCCTTTAAACAATTGTCCTACTTCTTCCATATCTTTTAACCACCATATTTTTTAAAAAAAAATTATCTTAAATGAGTTAATGTATTCAATCAATATATTAAGTTAATATAAAGTAACTTTATTAAATTAACTCATTCATTAATTATAGTTTAATATAACTATTTTGATATATAAATATAATGTTTAATAGAGTGATAAAAAGGTTTCAAAATAAAAATTAAATAAAAAATAGTAAAAAAAAGATAAAAAAAAGTAGAAAAAAAGATTAATAAATTTTAAATTTTATTTTAATCTAATAATTTACCAATAATTTTTTGCCAAGATGCACTATTTATATTTTCTAGATTCATAGAGGTCCGTTTAACAACTAAAGCATCTAAAGGACATGCATTTACACAAGCACCACATAATACACAATGTGCTTCATTAACTGCTAAAAATCCGTCATCACCAATTTTTAGAGCATTACAAGGACATACTTCTATACAGTCTTGACAATCTTTACAATCTTCTGCTTCAGGAATTAATATTTCTCCATCAAATGGTTTAACAACTTCAATAGTGTTTTCTGGGCAAATTTCTTTACAGAATCCACAGTATACACAATGATTTTCTATAAATGTTTTACCAGTAATTTCAGGTTTAGGTATTTCATCAGCATACATACATGTACTACATACTTGTTTAATTGCAGTTTGAGGGCATGCACGTTTACAAACTCCACATTGCACACATTTATCTAAATCTACTTCAATTTGATTAGGAACTGTGAGTTCTGTTCTATTTTTAGATCCTGGAATTGCTTTAACAGTGATTGCACCTGCAGGACACATTTCTTCACAAATTTTACAATAAATACATTTTTCTTCATCAATTGAGATTTCACCATGTATTAAATCAGTTGCATTTGGTAATTTTCTTTGGAAGAATACTGAATCTTGTGGACAACCATAACTACATTTTCCACAATAAATACAATCTTCTTCATTAATTTTTGAGTAATGAGTCCATTTTGGATAATTAGGTAATTCTTCTATATTTTCCCCATTTACTTCCAAGTCTAATGCTCCGAATGGGCATACTGATGCACATAATCCACAAAGTACACAACTATCATCATGAATTTTGACATAATCAACATTACTTTTTCCTCTAGCTATATCTGCTATTGGACCTAAGTCTAAAGATTGTGTTGGACATAATTCTGTACATATCCCACAACCTACACATTTTTCATTATTATGAGTTAATTTTCTACTTTCATTCCCAGTTCTTTCAACAAATACCATATGAAAATCTCCGAAAAAATTTTTTAATTTTTTATCTTCCAGATTAGAATAGTTAAAAAATGTGTCCATAATCAATTTTTTTATCTTCGCTCATTAAATGTATTATATTTTGAATACTAATTTTTTTAACTATTATTGATTTATAAACATTCTATAATATAAGATTTTATATTTAATTATTATACGAAATGAATATATAAACATGTCGATATTTTTCTGAAAAATAATAAAAAAATAGAAAAAAATATTCAAAAAAAGAAAAAAAGAAAACTTAAATCAAAAAAAACAATATCACTTCAAAAGATGACCTTTTTTATCAATTTCCCCCGCACGTATTCTTGTACTAGAAATAGGAACATCATCAACTGCTAAAACAAAACTAATAACAATAATATCTAAAGGATTCATACCTTTACTCTTTCTAATCTCATTAATTTTAATTGCATTAGGTTCAGTTTCTTCACTAACAACAATTGCATCATAATCAGAATCATTAATAGTAGGACCAAAAGGGTCATCTAAACGACTAATATGAAAATTATTATGATTATTCTCCAAAAAATCATTTAAATTAGACATTCGAACATTACAAGGATCTATATTTCCCTTTAAACCCCCAAAAGCATTAGAAGTAACCCCAATTTCTACTTCATCACCAATTTCAAAAGCTTTTCCAATCAATTTTCTGTGACCATAATGAAATTTATCAAAAGTTCCACCTACTGCCACTTTTTTATACTGCTTTGCCATTATAAAAAATCCCAAAAAAAATATTACTGATTAATTAGTTCTAATTAAACATATTATAATTAAATTTTAATTTATTTAAAGGTTTACTTAAATAATCAAATTAAAACATTTATTTTAAAAAGATTAATTAAATTATTAAAAAAAAAGAAAAAAGAAAAAGGCAAAATAGAACCTTAATCCTTTTAATATATTCATATATTCATCATCCAATTTTTCAAATATTAAAATGGTACCAAATAATATTTATTTAAACTATAAAAGGAATTCACATTCCAATTTTTAACATTACCTAAACTATTTCTGATACTTGTTGGATCAGCTGAATACCATGTATCCCCTACAAGTATTTGTGCCCATACATGACCAGTTACTAATCCACTAGTAAAAGTACAACCTTGTCCATGACAATATCTTGCAGCTAAACCAGCAGCTCTAGATAAAGCAATAACTAAACTTGCTTGATCAACACAATTTCCTTTTCCTGCAGTTAATGTTCCAACAGCACCTTTAACACTATTACTATAATAACTATAGGATATAGAATCACGAACATAGTTAAATATAGCAGTTGCTTTATCCCATTCACTAGTTAAACCTGTAGTAAGTTTTGTAGCTAATGCTATAATAGTAGAACTCTGAGAATTACATTTCCAACTACTACTATTCACATAATACTGACTTACATCAGCACCATTATTTTTCTCATTCAAACCAGAGATAAATTGAGTAGTAGGAGTATTTGAGCTTGAACCTCCACCATTAACAGAGGATGAACTTATAACAACATAATTTGGGAAACGTCCATTTTCAGAATAAAAGATTAAAGTCTTTGACATAGCATAAGTATAATCATTAAAGGACATTGAACCTAAAGTTGTATTTACATAATTAGGATCATAACCATGAAGATTTACAAAATTAACCACTTTAATTGCAACATTTATTAATTTAGTGGTATTATATTGGCCACTAATAGAATCTCCAGCAGGGTTAGGTGCAGCATCAATATCTTTAATTGTTACATTACTAAAACTACCATCATTTATGTTAACTAAAGCTTGAGCAATATAATAACAAACATCACCAATAGTATAAGTAACACTATTAGTAGTCACATTAGTTGGTAAATAAGCATTAGCTGTTACATAATCCCGAATATAAGTTGCAGCTGTTACAATCTGAGCAATAGTTAAAGTTGCAGATGCAGGCGCAGATTTAACAGTGATACTATTAATTGAACCATTTGTACTGGAATAAACACTATCCCCAGCAAAACTTGCTTGAATAGAATATGTACCCACTGCTAACCCAATAGGTATATTTATAATACCATTTTCATCAGTTTCATAATTATAACTAAAACTTGATCCTGAAGATTTTGTAAATGTTAATGTAATCATTTTATTTGCTAATTCATTACCATATACATCCATAAGAGTTGCAGTGTATGATTGTCCAGAACCATAATACATAGTTAGATTAGAAGATATAATTGAAGTAGGTGTTTTTGGAACTGAAATTGTTATTCCACTAGTTGCACTACTAGGATTATAATTAGAATTACCTGCAAAATAGTATTTAACATAATATTCTCCTTTTCCAAAGTTTATTTGCAAACTAGCTATTCCATTATTATCTGTTTTAATGGTATAGTTTATACTAGCAGTTCCTTTTGATAATGTAAAAATAATATATTGATTTGCAATAGGATTACCATTAATATCAGTTAATACAGCAGTTATATTGTTTCCTTCACCTTGAATCATACTTAAATTATTTACAGTTAAAATTGAGTTAGTTTTATTTAGACTATAATCAGTTACAGTTAAAGTATTAGATCCATTACAAGAGGTATAATTTGCATTTCCCACATAATTATATTTAATAGAATATGTACCTGAAGAATATCCTGATGGTATGTATACACTTGCCACACCATTTGAATTAGTTAATACATTAAATGTTACTCCATTAATAATAATATTCACATATTGACCACTAATTGAATTATTATTAGTTGTTTTCAATGTAACATTATATAAAACGTTAGCATAACTTGTATTAATAGTTAAATCTGTACTAAAAATTTTAGTATAAACTTTTGAAATGGATTCATCAACTATTGTTATAATAGCTGAACCAGATACATTTCGATACAGGGAGTTACCTACATAATTATAGTATGTAGTATATGAACCAGTTCCCAAGTTTATTTGAATATTTGCTTTACCTTCAGAGTTTGTAGTAATTACATAAGGATTAGTACTTTTAGATCCTTTCGCAAATATTATATTTACTTGTTGATTACTTAAAGGATTACCATTAATATCAGTCAATAAAACAGTTAAATTATTTCCTTTAGTAACAGTAGAATCAACAACACTTATTTTAGTATGAATACCATCTAGAACTGTTAAATTTGTTGAACCCTGACTGGATTCATAATTATCATTTCCTGTAAATGAATAAGTCATCACATAAGTATTTAATCCCAAATTAACTTGTATACCGGCATTACCATTAGCATCAGTGGTTAAAAAATAAGTTTTATTATTAATTCCATTACTTATATCTATAGATACTGATTGCCCGGATAATTTATTATTACTACTATCAATTAAAGTTATAGTAAAATAATCTCCTTGATATACTGCACTTCCAGAATCAGATATGTTTGTGTTAATTTTTGATGAATTACTAACTGTATATTTTTCTGATGAAAGAGAATAAATTTTATTATTAGATTGAGTAGTATTTGATTCAGATATTGATTGAGAATCAGATAATATATTACTAGAACTAAGGATATTATTTGAATTTTTATTATTAGATTGTTCAAATATTATGTTAGATGTAGTATTCCCATCATTACTTGAATTTGAAATTTGATTGGTATTACTATTAGAATCAACTATTTGACTAGAATTGTCATTTGAAATTGGATTATTTGATATATCACTCACATCACTTGCACCAACACATGCAATACCCATAAAAAATATTAATATTACTGAAACAAGTAATGTTTTGTTATTTACCAAAATTTTTCCACCTCAACATTTTTATGTGAAAATTAACTATCGCCAATATGTTTTAAACAAAAATAATAAAAAATTGATTAGTATTTTGTGAAAATGGGTGGTGATAGTGTGAATTTTTATTCTCTAAAAATTTTATTATTTTCACAGTGAACACCCATATTTTTAATATTAAAAGTATATAAAACTATCTAAAATAAAAATAAACCAAAATCAATGGTTTATAAGCCAAAAAGCTTATACTTAATCAAAATCTAATAAATTTTTAAATTAAATATATAAAATTGTTACTAAAATAAACTATCACATATAAAAAGATAGGATAAAAACTTAAGTATTATATTAAAATTATTAATGAAATTATTAACAATTTAAAGATACTAATAAAAATTACAAATAATAGAAGAATTTAATGAAATTCTAATAAAAATTACTTTAATAATATTTAAAATAGGAATAAATAAAGTTTTAAGCTAAAAACTAATATATAATCATACAAGTTAAACTTTAAAACTATTTTAAAAGGTTTAAAATATATTATTAAAACATGTATTTTATTAATATTACTTATTACTTAATAAATTTAAAATAAAAAACAAAAAAGTATTACTCATATACTTTTAACATATTTAAACAATTATAAAAAAAATAAACTAATTCTTAAAAAAAAAGTATGCTAATGATTAATTTAAATCAATTAATCATTACACAAATTTAAATTTATTATTCATCTTCGTTATTTTCATTTTCTTTAGTTGGATATAAAGATTCATTATCAGGATGATCTTCATTTACAATATGAGTTCTTGAAATATAATCAAGGAATCTATCATCTTTTTTAGTTATAATTCCAAGAAGAATATCTAATATTATAATTACCCAAAAAATTTTTGAAATGCTTCTTATAAATGTTTGTGAATAACTTAAGTTCCCACGTAATGATTCTACTTCAATATAAAATAATCTTTTACCAATAGTTGCATGCATAGTTTTTTCAAGTACTGTAAAGTAAATAAGTTGAATTACAGGCAATACAAAAATGAAATAGTGATATATGGCAAATACATTATAAAAATTTGCAAATAGGTAAAGAACGTAGGATATAATCCACATTAATGCAGACACTACAAAAAAGTCTACAATATAAGCATAAGCACGTTTTTTAAAAAATTCAATTTTAACCATAAAAATTTTCCACCTACATTAAACATTTTTAATTTTTCTTTTTAGTTATATATAAAAGTAGGTTATTAACAAACTCTAGGAACGGGGTCTGCAATTGGAGTTTCCATAATTCGCACTCCACCTACAGGAGTCTCAACAAGCACATGTTTATCATTAGTTACTTCCCCTATAATTGCTGCATTTTTACCATACTTGTCTTTTTTAATTGCAGCTAATACATTTTCAGCATCCTCTGCTTTAACACCCATAACAACTTTTCCTTCATTAGCTACTTCATATGGATCTATACCCAACATATCACTGACTCCACGCACTTCATCACGTACAGGTATATCTTCATCTTGTAAAAGCACACCTACTCCAGATTTATCTGCCATTTCATTTATGGCATTGGCAAAACCTCCACGTGTAGGATCTTTCATTGCATGAACTTCACCAGCATTTAGGGCTTTTTCCACTATACCCCACATTGGTGCAACATCACTTTGTAAAGTTGATTCAAAGTTAATACCTTCACGTAAACTCATTAAACTTAATCCATGATCACCAACAGTACCAGAAATTATAATTTTATCTCCAACTTCTAATGTTGAATCACGTATAACTTTATCATTATCAACTACACCAATTCCAGTAGTAACAATAACCATACCTTCAAGTTTATCAGATTCCATTACTTTAGTATCCCCAGCAACTATTGCAACATCTACTTCTTCACAACAACTATTCATTGATTTCATTATTCTATCCAATGATTCTCCATTAAAACCTTCTTGAATTATCATAGCATTTGTGATAGCAAGGGGTTTTGCACCCATCATACTTACATCATTTATAGTTCCTGCAGCTGCAATTCTACCAATATCTCCCCCAGGGAAAAATAAAGGATTTACAGTATGTCCATCAGTTGTTATTACTATATGCTTATTCCCTAAAGGTATAGTTGCTCCATCATCTAAAGAATCTAATCCTATTCCATCATTAACAGCTTTTTTAGTTACATTTCCAAGGATAGTATCTTTAATAAGGTCTTCCATGACCTCTCCACCTGCTCCATGGTTCATTCCTATTTTCATTAAATATTCTCCATAAACAATTAATATAAATTATAAATCTTATTTTAAAATTAGCTTTTAAACATATTATAATAATATTAGTTATAAGTGTTTAAAATAACTTATGATAATTCTATAAAAAAAAGAGATTTAAAAAAAAAAGTTAGTTTGATAAAAATCTAAAAAATAGTATAAATAAATTCATAAAAAAATGAATTCAAAAAAATAATCAAACAGTATACTTAAATAAGTACACCGTTAATAACACCATCTTGACCTGGACGACTTGTTACTTTTGCTTTTCCTGCACTAGTTTCAACAATAGCCCCTTTGGTAATGATGTTACGTCTTACATAGTTAGGATTAGCTTTATTTTCAATAACATTATAAATTTCAGCATTTTCTGCTTTATTAGTTTCTGGATTGATAATGTTTATTACATTTCCTTCAGCTAATCTGTTTTTATAATTTCCACCACGGGTTCTAATTTTTCTTAATTTTTTGTCACCAATTCTGGTTTCTGCAGGATCTCTTCCTAATTCGAATTTTCTTTTTCCACGCATTGAAATGTTTCTTTTACCAGATAATCCTCTGGTAGATTTTCCTTGACTAATTGCCATTTATAATCACCAATATAATTATTATTTAATTTGTAAATTCTTTAATTTAATAAAATAATACCCTAAATTTTTCATTATTTAATTAGATTTTATTAAAATCATAAGAAAAAAATAGAGTCTTTTAAAGTATGATATCAAAATATAAGTTCAATATTATATATAAATATTATGTAACTGAATTAGCATACAGACTAATTTTTTAAATCTTTTGATAATAAAATATTTTTGAGACAAAAAAATATTTTTAAAATTAAGCAAGTTAATTTAATGCTTCCAATTTTTGAATGCAAGAATATTCAAAAAACAGAATTATAAATATAATATATTAATTGCATTATATAAATATTATTATTAATAAAACACAAAATTATAATTAATTATTAAAAAAAAATCAAGTATCTTTATTAAAAAATTAAAAATATAATTTAAGCACTGATAAATTATAAAATTAAAAAAAAGATGTGATAAAAGCATGGAATCAGAAAAACAAATTAAATTAGAAAAAGAAATCCATCAAAATGTAAATACATTTTTATCAGATTTTAATAAGAATTTACCTCCAACAATGGAATTAGAATATGAAGGTTTTTATCGCAGAGGATTTTTTCTAACTAAAAAACGTTATGCTGTAATAGAAAATGGTAAAATTATAGCAAAAGGATTAGAACTAGTTAGAAGAGATTGGGCACCAATAGCTAAAGAAACACAAGAAAATATTTTAACCGCTATATTAAAAGAAGGGGATATAGATAAAGCTTTAAAAATTATAGAAAAAAATCTAAAATTAATAAAATCTGGCAAGATTGAATTAAATGAGTTAATTATACATACACAAATCACTAAAAAACTACAAGATTATAAACAAATTGGTCCTCATGTAATTGCTGCAAAAAAAATGGAAGAACATGGAATAGAAGTTGGACCTGGAACAATAATTCGTTACATAATAAAAAAAGGTAAAGGCCCAATAAGTCAAAGAGCGATCCCATATGATTTTAGTGATAATATTAACTATGATGCAGAATATTACATAAATAATCAAGTTTTACCTGCTGTTTCACGTATAATGGAATCTTTAGGTTATACCAAAGAAGATTTATCAGAACTTGCTAGTGGAGAAAAACAACAAAGTTTAGATGCATTTTTTTAAATATTATTAAAGTAATAATTTATAAAGATTAAAAAATATAATTATAATTTCTAAAAACATATAACATGATAAAAATTAATTTAATGCGAGATAAAAAAAATGGATGAAAAAGCAGTATTCTTTGATATAGATGATACATTATTAGATACTTCAAGCTTCGCAGAAACTGCAAGAAAAGCTGCAATAGAAATGATGGTTGAAAATGGATTACCTTTAGAAAAAGACGAAGCATATGAATTACTTAAAGAAATAATTGCTCAAAAAGGAAGTAATTATGATAAACACTTTAATGTATTAACAAAAACAGTTTTAGGTGAAGAAGACCCTTTCCTTATTGCATTAGGAATGACTACATACCACAATGTTAAATTTGCATTACTTAGACCTTTTCCACGCACTACTAACATATTAGTTTACTTAAAAACTAAAGGATATAAATTAGGTGCAATAAGTAATGGAATAACTATTAAGCAATGGGAAAAACTAATTAGACTTAACATTCATGGATTTTTTGATTCAGTTATAACTTCAGAAGAAGTAGGATTTAAAAAACCAAATCGTCACATTTTTGAAGAAGCACTTTCACAAATGGATTGTAAAGCAGAAAAAAGCATTATGGTAGGAAATAAATTAGACATTGATGTGATGGGAGCTGTTAATGCTGGAATGAAAGCTGTTCTTGTCAATTCTCATATAAACATAGAAGATGAAGAACAAATTATTGAAGAAAATCTTGATATTAAAGTTTTAAATAATATTAGTGAATTAGATACAATATTATAAAACTCTTTTTTTTATAAATCTAATTTTAATCCAATTGGACAATGATCTGAACCCATAACATCCGCTAAGATATATGAATCACTTACATGATTTAAAAATTCTTTATTTACAAAAAAGTAATCTAATCTCCAACCCACATTTCGATCACGTGCTTTGGTACGATAACTCCACCAGGTATATTGTTCAGGTTCATTGTTAAATTCACGAAAAGTATCTACATAACCATTATTCAAAAATTTTGTAACCCATTCTCTTTCTATAGGTAAAAATCCAGAGACATCTTCATTAGCTTTTGGTCTTGCTAAATCAATTGGGTTATGAGCAGTGTTTAAATCACCACATATAACTAAGTTATTACCTTCATCCCTAAGGTTATTAGTATAATCTAAAAATGCATCATAAAACTCTAGTTTATATTTTAATCTTTCATCACTAGAACCACCATTAGGATAGTAAATATTTAATAATATAAAATCTTCATAATCTATTCTTTGTAGTCTTCCTTCAATATCAAACTTATTTATACCCATTCCATTAGAAACTTTAACTGGGTCAATATTTGTATAAGTTGCAACTCCACTGTAACCTTTACGCTCAGCACTATTGAAAAAACTATTATATCCTGGAATATTAATTAGTTTTTTAGGTAATTGGTCAATTTGTGCCTTTGTTTCTTGGATAGAAATTATATTTGGTTTACGTTCTGATACCCAATCAATAAATCCTTTTCTATGTGCTGCTCTTATTCCATTAACATTCCATGACAATAATTCGATTTCAGACACTCCAAACACCTACTACTATAATTTTTAATCTAATTTAATACCATTATCTAATGGTAACTCTCTTAACCATTTAATATCACTTTTATATAACATTCTTATATCAGTTATATCATAACGTAACATTGCTAATCTTTCAATACCTAAACCAAATGCTAATACGGGTACATCTATCCCAAGGGGTTTTAATACTTCCGGACGGAACATTCCTGCCCCACCTAATTCAATCCATGAGTCTTTTTCTTCAAAAAATACCTCAGTTTCAATACTAAGATAAGTATATGGGAAATAAGCTGGTCTGAAACGTACTTGAGTGAATCCTAATTTTTTATAGAATTCTTTTAAAATACCTAAAAGATTTTGGAAATTAATATTTTCCCCACCAACAATTCCTTCAACCTGATGGAATTCAGGCAAATGTTTATAATTAATTGTTTCTCTACGGAAAACTCTTCCTACACTAAACATTTTCATTGGAGGTTCATGTGATTCTAAATACTTTGTACTTATTCCAGTAGTATGAGTTCTAAGTACTGATTGTTTTGCTACCTCAATATCCCAATCATATCCCCATCCTTCTGAAGATGTTTCTCCACCATTTTCATGAGTAGTTGCTACACGGTTTACTAAATCATCATCAGGTAAATCCACTTTTAACGGATTTTTAACATAAAATGTATCTTGCATTTCACGTGCTGCATGATCTTGGGGTTGGAAGAGAGAATCAAAATTCCAAAATGCACTGTTTAAAATATCCCCATTTTCTTCTGTAAATCCCATATTAAGGAAAATTTCACGGATTTCATCAATAATTTTTCTAAGAGGGTGTTCTTTTCCTGGAAATATTTCGGGTGATTCTGCATTTATATCATATGGACGGTATGAAAGACTTTCCCATTCCCCATTTTCTAATTGTTCATGTGTTAATTGTGTTGCTTGCTCTTCAATAGTTATTCCAGTATTAATAATTTCTTTACCCAATGGATTTAATATAAATGAGTGATTAGTATGTTTTATATCTTTTAATAAATTTTTACGGCTTTTTAATTCTTTTAACCCCTCTTTTAAATCATTACTTAAATCATTTTGAGTTATAATATTTTTATCACTAAATAAATTGAGTAGCTTTTCATCTGCACCTATTGCATTAGCAGCATTTTTACCTTCTTCAGTAATACTTATAATACCTTTATCTATTTTAGCCCAATGTTTACGGCTTAACCAACCCATAGCAATATTCACTTCAAATTTTTGAAGACCTGCTTCATTAATAAAATCCTTCATTGGTAAATCTTTCTTCTCTTTTAAAACATTGAGAACTCTACGTTCAGGTAAACCTTTATCTGCAAATGATTTCCCATCTTTTGTTAATTGAAAACTTTCAATTACATCTTTCTTCATATCTATTATATTTTTAGAAGCAAGTGATCCTGCTGCACTCATAACAGATTTAATATCCATTCCAGTATTTTCTGCTACTTCTTCAGGAGTAACATTTTCATCTTTTTCTAACTCGTTTAAAAGTTTCTTTTCATAAATATGTAATTCATTAATGATTTTGTTAATATTTTCACTCATAATTTTTCAACCGTAAAAAATTTTTAATAAATTATAATAATAATATTTTGTTTTAACAATTTATAATATTTTTGACAAAAAATAGGTAGAATAAAAAAAAATATAAAAAAATTTTGGATACTAAAATTTAAATTTAAAAAAAAGAATGAAAAAAAATTTAATCCATTTCTTCTTTTAAATAACTTAACATTATACTAGCAGCAGTTAAATCAGCAGTGGTACCTGGATTAAAACCATTTTCAAAAAGATAATTATCAAAATATATTAAATCTTTTTCAAAGTATTCCTCTTCATACTCACCAAGTAATGTTTTTGCATTTTCACTAATTTTTTCTGCTTGTTCTTTACCATATTTACGACTAATTAAAGTATCAGGTACTTCAGATAATATAGTTAAAAATGTTAATAAAGTTGCATTATTAATAGATTCCTCTTTAATTAATTTATTAAATGTAGGAAATCCCACTTCAAAAGTTTTAGGCATTTTATTTGTAAGTTCAAAAGCTAATTGATCCCAACTTGCAGAAATATCTAAAACATCATACATGGTTTGATTATTTTCACGTAATTCTTCTTTAGCATTTTCACTTTGAACATCATAATCTTCTTGATCACCCATTCCCCCAGCATCTGCAATATTAATAGCATCATATAGGTTAATAGCATCCTCAACAGTCGTATCCTTTAATAATTTACCAATATTATCTCTAATTTCTGAAAAATTATTACTAATTGCTGCAGCTTGTGCTATAGGAACTTCCATCATCATAATTCCAAGATTAGTATTGTTTTTAATCCATTTATCAGTTTCATTTACTGCCTCGAGAATATATTTTCCTACTTCAGCATTACAATAATTAGTTTCACCTTTAATGTTTAATGATGCTTGAATAGCGGCTTTACGGATAATGTCTCCAGTTACAATTCCACTAATTAAAAAATCTTCAAATACCATATCAGGAAAATTTCTAGTACGATGTACATTACCTGGCTTTGGATATCCACTTACCTCTAATGCTGATGAAATTGAGGATATTTTAGCTATTACTTCAGGTTCTAACATGATTTCACCGTTATAATTTGTCTAATAAATAAGGTGCAAAGTTAGTTATTATCAATTCGGCACCTGCTCGTTTGATAGCAATCATAGTTTCCATTATTGATTCTTCAGGCAAAATATTTTCAGACACTGCAGTTTTAAGCATAGAGTATTCTCCACTAACACTATAAGTTGCCAAAGGCATGTTAAAATTTTCACTTACTTCATGAATTATATCTAAACATGGAAATGCAGGTTTAACCATCACAATATCAGCACCTTCAATTATATCAAGTTCTACTTCACGTAAAGCTTCTTTACTATTTGCAGGATCCATTTGATAACTTTTACGATTTCCTTCACCAGGAGCACTACATGCAGCATCACGGAAAGGAGCATAAAAAGTTGATGCAAATTTAGCTGAATAAGCCATAATAATTACATCTTCATATCCTGCATCATCTAAAGCTTCCCTAATAGCGCCAACTCTACCATCCATCATATCAGAAGGTGCAATAACATCTGCTCCTGCTTCTGCTTGAGAAACAGCTACTTTACATAAATATTTTAATGATTCATCATTTAATATTTTTAAATTATTATCAGAATTTTCATCTTCACTTATTAATCCACAATGTCCATGAGAGGTATATTGACATAAGCAAACATCTCCCATTACAACAAGATTAGTTTCAGCTTTTAATTGACGAATAGTTCTTTGCACAATTCCAGTTGATTTAAATGCAGGAGTACCGATTTCATCTTTTTCTTCTTCAATAGGTATTCCAAAAACTATTATAGATTTTAATCCTTTATTTTCTAATGATTTTGCATATTTTACAGCATCATTTACACTATATCTATATTCATCAGGCATAGTTATAATTGGTTCTTTATTACCATCTTCAAGCCCATCTTTTACAAATATTGGATAAATTAAATCTTCTTTTAAAAGTTTAGTTTCACGTACAATATCACGTATAGCTTCATTTTTTCTTAATCTTCTCATTCTAGTTGTTGGAAAATCCATAGATACTTTCTCCTATTTTTTATATTGTTCTAATATTTTATCATTTAAACCATAAGGTTTTTTAATATAATAATTTTTAGCATGCTCATCAATTAATGAATGAAATTCTTGATAATCATTCACAGAACCTTTAAAATTAATTTCAAAGTAATTTTTTATTTTCATATAATCATCATTTTCATTAATAAAGTTTAAGTGAATGAATATTCTTTTAAGATATGTATCAATAATGAATTCTTTTTGTTTATATGCAAATAATAAAATTGAATCAGCAGTTTCATTACCTATACCTTTGACACTTAAAATTTCTTTTCTTGAAGGTATTTGATTATCCAAACTTTTATAAAACTCTAAAACATTTATTAAATAATTATATTTTTGATTATAATATCCTGCAGGTTTAATTAGTTCTTTAAAATATTTTTCATCAGAATATGCTAAATTTAAAATAGAATCTATACTAAAATTTATTTTTCTATTTAAATTTTTTAGAGCTAAAACAGCATTAGGCCATGCGACATTTTGTGCAAGAACACAACCCATTATAATTTCAATTTTTTGAGTTTCATTTTGTGGAAAATCATAATTCCCTGGATGATAACCTTGAATACTTCCTGTTTTAGTTGGATTAACACCATTATAATTTAAAAATGGCCACCACCCCTGATAATTATATTCCTCAAGAAGAGATGTATAAACCGAATTTAAGTTAATTTCACATTTTTTCATGATAATTTATCCAAATTTATAGTTAAATAGTTTAAATATTAGTTAATGTTATAATATTAATAAATAGTAGTTTAAATATTTAATATTTATTTTTTAAAATGGATGATGATACAAAATGACAAATACTACAGGAAAAATGTTTCAAGTTACTACCTTTGGTTCATCTCATGGAAGAGCACTGGGTGCAGTAATAGATGGTTGTCCTGCAAATCTTGAATTAAATGAAGAAGATATCCAAAAAGAGTTAAATAAAAGACGACCTGGAACTAGTAAATTAACTAGTCAAAGAAATGAAAGAGATCATGTTGAAATACTATCTGGAATATTTAATGGACGAACAGATGGAACACCAATAGCTTGTATTGTCCTAAATAAAAACCAAAAATCAAAAGATTATAGTAACCTTCGCCAAACACCAAGACCTGGTCATGGAGACTACACTTGGAGAGCTAAATATGGAAATTATGATTATAATGGTGGTGGTCGTGGAAGTGGTAGAGCAACAATTGGCCATGTTATAGGTGGAGCTATTGCAAAAAAATTATTAGAAACTAAAGGAATTCAAATAGTGTCACATGTAACTCAAATTGGAAATATTGTTGCTAATACTGTCCCACTAAATGAAATCCAACATAAAATAAAATTAAATCCCGTACGCTGTGCAGATAATGTAGCTGCAAGACAAATGGAAAAACTCATTTTAGATTGTAAAGCTGAAGGCGATAGTGTAGGTGGAGTTGTTGAAACAATAGCAACCGGTATACCTGCAGGAATTGGAGAGCCTGTATTCGGAAAAATTGATGGAGATTTAGCTAAAGCTTTAATGGAAATCAATGCAGTAAAAGGAGTTGAAATTGGTTCAGGTTTTGATGCTGCTTCATGTTTAGGTTCAGAGAACAATGATGAATTTATAATAAATCCTATGATTAATAAAAATGATATAAATCTTAAAAAAGATGTTATAACTACAACTAACAACTGTGGAGGTGTTCTTGGAGGCATAAGTGATGGTATGCCTATCATATCAAGAATAGCTGTTAAACCCACACCTAGTATAAGTAAATTACAGAATACTGTGAATCTTAAAGAAAAAGATAATACTCCTTTAATTATTGAAGGACGTCACGACCCTTGCATATGTCCAAGATTAACTATAGTGAGTGAATCAGCAACAGCCATAGTATTAGCTGACCATATGATTAGAAGTGGTTTTATTAATCCATCAAATATTAAAAGAACAATTTTTTAAAAATATTTAAATTTTTTTATGTGGTTTCTTATCTTCAACATCAACTGGGAAAATTTCTTGACTTTTATTATAAGTATTTTCTGAACAAGTTTTAAGTGCCACATACTTAGATTTTTGAATATTTTCTTTATTAATATCTATTTTTAATCCATCAAAAGCAGCTATAGTTTTTACACCCGTTTTTTTCATAACTTTTTTAGCTTCTTTAATCGGATCATTATTTAACATTTTAAATCCAAAATGTGTCATGATAGCTAATTTAGGTTCGATTTCATTAATTAAATTAGCAAAATTATTAGTACACATATGTCCTTTAATAGATTTAGTCCCTGGACGCAATACACTAGCAATTAAAATATCTGCACCTTCATGATATTTATGCAGTTCTTTGAAGTATTTTGTGTCTGATGTATATGATAAAGTTATTCCATCTGCTTTCATTTGGAATCCTACACCTGTAGGATCACCATGAATTGTTTTTGTACCTTTAATTGTAAAATTTTCTGTTTTTTTAATTTCTCCAGGCTTTAAAACAATATTCTGTGATTTGCTTTTATGATAATTACTGATTGCAGGACCCCATTTTTTGTATCCATCATAAACACTTTCACTACCCATTATAATCCCATTGTTTTTTGTCATTCCTCTTGTCATAGCTTCAATAAGAATTTCTGCATCATTATAATGATCCGTGTGAGTGTGTGAAACAAAAATTCCATCAATTGTTGTAGGGTTTAATCCAAATTGATAAGAACGAATAAGTGCTCCAGGACCTGGGTCAATATGATAATTTCGACCTCCAAAATCATCAACTCTAAATCCTCCAGTCATTCTTTTTTGACTGATTGTGGCAAATCTACCCCCACCAGATCCTAAAAATGTTATTTTCATAAAATCCTCCTATTAATTATAAATTACAAAGTATTATATCACATTTTAGACTTGTTTTATTACGAGCAGTACAAAGATCTTCTTTAGTAATAATTACATTATCTCCTAATTTAACATCTTTATTTTCATCAAAAAACATTATTACATTATTCCCTGGGGCAACTAATTGTTTCCAATTACCATCAAACGCTTGAACATTATTATTGAGTTTAACTTGTAACATATTTCCTTCAATATTATCCACAACCCCAACATCCCCCTCATTAATAATTTTTTTAGCTAATTGTATTGTGCGTGATTTTTCCATTAAATCAGCTTTAAGTTGATTACGGAATTTACCTAAAAGTTTAAGATCTCTTTGAATAACTTCATTAAGATAAGATTGAGATTCATTTGATGAAATTTTATATTGTGTAAAAAGTACATCTGAGTCTTTACTAACTGAAGGAGTTTTTTGTGAAATTTCATTTAAAACTTTTTGGAAAATATCTCCCATATATTTCAAACTATAAGATGGCTCCCAATAAGCATTTAATAATTTATTTGCCAATTGTTTAGTCACTTTATTTCCAAATATAATAATACTGCCTTCTCCAGATTCTCTACTAGTAACTTTTGAACCTATAATTTCAATTATTTGATAACCATTAGTTATTCCATAAATTCTTTTACGTTTTGTTTCATGAGTTCCTCTTGTAGTTACTTCACCCATTATAGCTTCTTCTACAATTTTTATTTTTGTTGCATCATCAGTTATCTTTAATGAAACACCTAAATCAGAAGCACGATTTAATAATTCATCATCTGTTGAGATTTCCCCTGAATAAAGTTCCTGTTCTAGTTTTTCACGAGCTAAAGAATCTCCGAAGAATGCTATTCTACGTTTATCACTAGCCATAACACATCCTTTTTTTCCAACATAAGCAATTATAAGACTCAAATTAAACACCAATTAATTAATTTTAATAATTATTCATTAAATTATATTTTATTGATATTTAGATTTCTTTATTATAATATTAATAATTTATTTTTTGAATAAATTGTTCGGACAAATTTAAAACAAAAAATAAAAAATTATTTAAACTTGATATAATATACATCAGATTATAGTCTAAATCTTTTAAAAGACTGAAATATTGTAAAATTCAATAAAAAAAATGGAGATGTAAATATGGCAGTAGAAGAAGTATACCAAATTTATAGATGCAATTTATGTGGAAATATTGTAGTAGTAACTACAGTAGGTGGTGGAGAACTAAGTTGTTGTGGACAAGCAATGGAACTCCTTGAACCAAGACAATTAGAAGAAGGTGGAGTAAAACACATCCCAGTTATTAAAAAAGAAGATAATAAAATAGTTGTAGAAGTAGGTGAAGTAACTCATCCAATGGAAGATGAACATTACATTGCATTTGTAGAGTTAAAAGTTGGAGATAAATCTTATTTTGCAACATTTAAACCTGGTGAAGAACCTAAAGCTGTATTCGATGTGTGTGCTGAACCAGAAGAATGTGAAGCATTAGAATACTGTACTGTACATGGTCTTTGGAATTCTTAAACAAAATAAATAATTAAAAAAAAATTTAGCTAATTAAAAACTTTAATTAGCTTTTTTACTATTTTTCAAAAAATAAATTTAATACTTTACAATAATTTTATCCATTATTATTTTCCCAATACTTATAAATCATTTAAAAAATATAATTCTTATCATAAAAGTTATTCTTATTGAAAAAATATTAATAATAAATTTAATAATTTTTTTAGGAAATTGAACTTTATATCAAAAATAAGTTATTACAACATCGGTTTTATTAATTAAGATATTTGCAAAATATAATAAAAAATGATTAACTAAATGGCAATAAATACATTTTAAAATGTTAATAATACAAGGAATGAAATGTAAAATTACAAACTGATTGTAACCAATTAACTTAAGATTAATCTAATTTTTTTGAATAAAAAAAATTATTATTTAAATAAAAATTATTAAATTAAATATTTTAACTTTTTATTGATAAAAATTATAATTGAATTAACTAATATTCCATTATTAAAGAGGTAATTAGAGTGAAAAAATCATGCCCTAATTGTAAAGGAACCGGTCATATAATAGTAGATACAAAAACCTGCCCAGAATGTGATGGAACAGGTTATGAAGAAACCATTAATATAAAAAACCATTTTAAAGGTATAAATAAAAAAGCAAAAAAACATTTCGATTTAGAATCCACTGAAGAAGTACCTTGTGAAAAATGCCATGGAAAAGGAATTATAAACGTTTATGAAAAATGTATTCGTTGCAAAGGTACTGGTGAATTAAATGTATGCAAATCTTGTGGAAAAGAAGTTGACGAAAAATTCGAATATTGTAACGAATGTAATGAAAAAAATAAAGAAGATAAAATGAAAAAACAAAACGAAAATAATGAAAAAAATAAGTATAAACAAATCGTTTGGGTATTAGATCAACTATGTGAAATGAGCGATTTAGAATTAGAAAATGTTTATAAAGGAACAGTTACTCGGGTTGAAAGATACGGAGTATTTGTAAGCTTAAATAATCAAGTTTGGGGGTTAATGAGAACTGGTAATCCAAAACAAAAAGTTGGAGATAGCATATTCGTTCGTATTATTCAAATTAAAGAACGTAAACATGAAGTAGATATGGCAATTGCTAAACCAGAACATTACGAAATTAAAACTCTTAAAAAAGACATAAAACGAACCCAAATAGGAACTTTAACTGAAGACGACCTAAAAAGTGTTATAAAAATACAAGCACAAGTTGTACAAATTCAACAAACAAGTGGTCCAACAATTTTCACTGTCACTGATGAAACTGGAATCACATGGGCTGCTGCATTTGATGAGGCTGGTGTTAGAGCTTATCCTGAAATCGAAATAGAAGATGTTGTAGAGATTATTGGAGAAGTAAATACTCACGGTGGAAAAATACAAATAGAATCCCAATCAATTGAAAAATTAGAACCTGAAGAAGAAAAAAATTTAAAAGTTTTAATAGATAAAGCACTTGATGAAAGAGCAAGTCCTGAAGAAGTTGATTTCTTAATTGAAAGTGAAACTCTTAATAAATTACGCCCAAAAATGTATGAAGCTGCTAAAGCTATACGTCGTGCAATACTAGATGGAAGAACAGTTCTTATAAGACACCATAATGATGCTGATGGAATTTGTTCAGGTGTTGCAATGGAAAAAGCAGTGATTCCTATACTAAAAGAAATCAATCCGGATAATGATGCGGAATATCACTATTTTAAAAGATCCCCAAGTAAAGCTCCTTTCTATGAATTAGAAGATGTTGTTAAAGATTTAAGTTTTGCTTTAGAAGATTTGGATAGACATGGACAAAAATTACCATTAATTGTATTATTAGATAATGGATCTACTGAAGAAGATTTAGTTGCATTAATGCAAGCAAAAATTTATGATATCGAAATTGTTGTAATCGACCATCATTCACCTGGAGAAGTAATAGATGGTAAAGTTGCTGTCGATGAATATGTAGATACTCATGTGAATCCTTACTTAGTTGGTGGAGACTCACAAATTACAGCAGGAGCACTTGCTACTGAAGTTGCACATATTATAAACCCAGAATGTAAAGATCTTATTAAACATTTACCCGGTATTGCTGCAGTAGGTGACCATGCAGAATCTGAAGAAGCAAAAGATTATATTGAACTTGCATCCGAAAAAGGATACAGTAAAGATCGACTTAAAAAAGTTGCAGAATGTATTGATTTTGAATCATATTATTTACGTTTTATGAATGGTCGTGGAATTATGGACACCATTCTTGGGGTAGATAATATAGATAAACATGAAAAGATGATAGATGCACTTTATAAAGAATATGCTAAACGTGTGGATACTCAGTTAAAAGCAGCACTTCCTAATGTTAAACGTACACAATTAGATAATGGAATTTACTTTAATATTTTAGATGTTGAAAAATATGCACATAAATTCACTTTCCCTGCACCTGGAAAAACTTGCGGATTTGTTCATGATAAAATTGTAACTGAAATTGGTGAAGATAAACCAATTATAACTTTAGCTCATGGACCTGATTTTGGAGTTATTCGAGCTACCGATGCCGTTAACGAAATGTTTGGTTTTAATATTAATGATATTATTCCAATAATAGCAGTTAAAGTACCTCAATCAGGTCTTGATGGTGGAGGTCATGAATGTGCGGGTAGTCTTAAGTATGTTGAAGGTTTGAGTAATGATGTTCTAAATGAATTTGCTCAACAAGTTAAAAATATGGAAAAAAAGGATAATTAATTTTATTCTTTTAATTTTTCACTTCAAAAAAAGTATCAAAATAATTAAAATAAACTTCTTTTAAATCAAAACAAATAAAAAATAAAACATTTATATTGAATATAATTTCAATATACTCAACACCACAGTTTATAATATTAATTAAACAAAGAGGAGTATATATGAAAAAAATAAAAAAAGCATATGATTATGCTTTTTCATTAACTTGTTTTTTACGATAATTTTCAATAGCTGCAGTTAAAGCATCAGCCGCTAAATTTGAACAATGCATTTTTATTGGAGGTAAACCATCTAATTCATCTGCCACATCATTTCTACTAATTTTTAGTGCATCATCAACTTTCATTCCAATTGCCATTTCAGTTATCATACTACTTGTAGCAATAGCTGCACCACAACCAAATGTTTTAAATTTAATATCTTCAATTACATCATCATTGTTAACATCAATATAAATTGTCATTAAATCTCCACATGTTGGATTTCCAACTGTTCCTTCTCCACTTGCATTTTCTATTACTCCAGTATTTCTAGGATTTGCAAAATGATCCATTACTTTTTCACTGTACATACTTACCACTCCATTAG
>JAEZRD010000052.1 GCA_023440975.1 Methanobacteriota archaeon
AGCGGGTATAACAGATAAACATGCAACTATAGCTCCTGTGTAAAACGCCACTTCTTTTAATGACATATCACCGAACATATTAGCTGCATGGTAAAAGCCTATAGTTACCCATGAAATCATCGGATCAAATGTAGTATTCAGCCCATCTGGTGAACTTCTGTGCATATCCACAGCCGTTCCATTGACTTGTGTATCACCAAAGTAACCATGATCCATGTAATCTTGGGTCATACGCAAGTTATAATATGAATCCATTTCACTAAAGTAAGGTAAACCATCAGAATCTGTGTAAGTGGCTTTCATATCATTAGGAATGATTGAAATATCTGCTGCATGAGCTCTAAGCACAAAACAGAATGCCATGATTATGATTATGATGGCTACAGCTTTAGCAATTGTTTTTAATTTTTGCTTATCCATAAAAAATCCTCGTTATCTAAAAAGATTATAAAATCAATTTTTTATTAATGAATGAAACTTTAGCTATGAAATTTTTAATAATTTCATAAAATGGTTCTTAACTTAATAAAAGTGGATTTATTAATAAAAATATCAATTTCATATCTTATAATATAATTAATTAATATGAATTATTAAATGAAAATTTTACACTAATTTATAATAAATTCAATTAATTTATAAAAAATGTAATGAAAAAAATTATTTCAAATTTAATAATGATTAACTATTACTCTTTAAATATTTATATAATTTTCTAAAAAATAAGTTTAAAATAATATAATGAAACTGAAAAAATTATTGAATAAAATTAAAATAATTATAATAAAAATTAAATAAAAATCTAATTTAAACATTTAAAGTTTAATAATTTAAAAAAAAATCGAAATGAAAATATTTATCTAAAAAAATATTATTTTTTAGACTTATTTTCTAAATCTTTTAACTCCTCCAACGAACAAGTAAATCTACATTTTGGAAATCCTTTACAACCTACAAAATCTCCATAACGTCCAGATCTTTTAACTAATTCCTTACCACAATCTGGACAAACTCCAACAATTTCAGGAGTGCGTTTTTTTGTATTATCCTTACCACAATTAGGATCTAAACATGCATGTTGACGAGGTTTACCAAAGGATATAATTGGAAGTCCACATTTAGGACAAGTCTTTTTTAAGAAATTTGCTCCTTTTGGAAGTGAATATGTAACTTTACAATCTGGATAATTAGTACATCCTACAAAATGACTTTTGTTTCTTGGAGAATATTTTGTAACTAAATTACCTCCACAAGCACAGGTCCCTATAACTCTACTTTCTTGATAAGCATCATAAAGTTTACCCCCTATTTCAGACTCATTTTTATTAATATCTGCTAAAATAACCTTAACTTCAGTTTCTGCATCTTGAACAACATTATCCTGAGTTGTTTTATCATTATTAATAGCTTCTAATTTTTTTTCAAAATTACGAGTTAATTCTTCACTTGTTATATCTTTACAATATTCTTTCAAAGTATCAATTAAATTTTCACCTAATTGATTTACTTCAATTTTTTTACCACTAATATACTTACGATCATATAATTTAGCTATGATATCAGCTCTTGTAGCTTTGGTTCCTAATTCCCTTTTTTCTAATTCTTTTATAAGAGAAGCTTCATTATATCTAGCAGGAGGTTTAGTTTCTTTTTCTTCAGAATCTAATTTTTCAACTTTAATTATATCTCCTTTTTTAATATCAAGGAAATCTTCGTTTTCAATATTTCTAAATGGATAGTGAGCTAACCATCCCAGATAAGATACTCTTTTTCGTTTAAAGTTGAATTTTTCATTAGCTATAAGTAAATCTGTTTTCATAGATTCTAATTTTGAGCTTTCACAGAATACACTTATGAATCTGTAAACTATTAATTCATAAATTTTTAATTCATCTTTAGACAATTTATCAGGCAAAACTCCAGTTGGATGTATAGCTGGGTGCGCTGCATCTTCTTTTTTACCTTCGTTAGGTTTTAGTTTTGATGGTAATTCTTTTATGTGTTTTTTAAATTCTGTATTTTTTGATAATTGCATGAATATTTTTTTAAATTCAAGAGTTTTTGGAAGTTTTTGTGAAGATGTACGGGGATAAGAAGTGTATCCATTAGTATATAAGTTTTGAGCTAACATTTGTGTCTTTTTTGGACTGAAACCAAACACTCCATAAGCTTCAGATTGTAATCCTCCTAAGTTAAAAGGAACTGGTGGTTTTCTAGTAGTTTCAGTTACTTTAACATCCTCAACTAATGCATCTTCATTTTGACATTTGTTGAATATTTCTTCAGCATGTTTTTTATCAAATATTTTACCTTCACTAAGTTCTGCAACTATCTTTCCTTCTAATAATGCTTTTATTAACCAGTATGGTTTTGGTATAAATTTTTGTATTTCTTTTTCTCTATCTACTAATATAGATAATGTTGGTGTTTGTACACGTCCTGCTGAAAGTTTTAAAAATCTTCTTTTTGCATTTCTAACTGATTGCATTAATGATTTAGAAATGTTTACACCAAAGTAGAAATCTAAAACATGTCTTGCAGATCCACTTTCTACTTGATGTATATCAATATCTATCATATTGTTATATGCATCTAAGATATCAGTTTTGGTTAATGTGGAAAATTTCATTCTTGAAGCTTTTGTAGTTGCATTTTCTCCACATGCGTATTTTAATGCATTGTATCCTATTAATGTTCCTTCTACATCATAATCGCATGCATGTATAAATTTATCTGCGCCTTTTGAGAATTTTTTTATTGCATTAATATAATCTTTTGTATATTTTTTATTTTTATCTATTTCATATAATGGAGCCCATTTTAAGTCAAAAAAAACTTTTTCGTTAGGGTTTACTGGAGTTAAAGAGTATAAATGTCCTACAGCAGATAATACTGTTATTTTTTTATCTCCTTCATCTATTTCCCAATAGGATACTTTTTTGTTGTATTTGAATTTTTTCACATTTGATGAAATAGCATTGGCTATTCTCTCAGCTGAATTTGGTTTTTCGCAAATAATAACTTCATGCATGATTATCACTTATTAATTAATAAAAAAAAATAAATTTAATAAAATTTTAAAATAATAATTTTTTTGCTAGTTTTTTTCAATATTAAAGTCTTTAATATTATATTTAAACTTTTTAAAAGAATTTAGTAGGGTAATTGAAAATTTTAGCAAATATAATAGATTTTTTTGAATAAATTTTATATGTATAAATTTAATTATGTTTTTAATATACAGATTTTAGAAGTATATAAAAT
>JAEZRD010000082.1 GCA_023440975.1 Methanobacteriota archaeon
ATTTTATACCCCTCTTAAATATTTTTTTTTAACTTATAATTAAAATTAATTATGTTTTTATTATATAAAATAGTTTCTATAATATGGAAGTAAAAAAAATTGATAAATTAGTTTAAGGATAATGTATAATTTTATCAATACAAATAAAAGAAGAACTAAAAATTATAAAAAGAAATTTCAAGATTTATATTAAAATAAAAAAAAGAAGAAGTTTATTTGGGGAAAAAATAATAAAAATTTAGAAGAAACATAAAAAAATAATGTTTTATTTTTTAGCTATTTCTTCTAAAGTATTATCCCCAATAAGAGTTTTAGCAAATTCAGTTGCAGGATGATCTATAATATTTTCTGGAGTATCATATTGGTCGATTTGACCATCTTCCATAATAACTACCTTGTTTCCTAAATGTATAGCTTCGTTTATATCGTGAGTGATAAATACTATAGTAACTCCAGTTTGCTCATGAATTGCTTTAATTTTCTTTTGAAGTTGTGTACGGGTAATTGCATCAATTGCTCCAAACGGTTCATCCATTAAAAGGATTTCTGGTTCATTTGCCATTGCACGTGCAATTCCGACTCTTTGTTGTTGTCCACCACTTAATTGTTTAGGATAACGTTCCAAGTATTCTTCAGGTAAATCAACAAGTTTTAACCATTTTTGAACAGCTTTACGATCATATTCTTCATCTTTTTCCTTATAAAGATCAGGTACATAAAGAATATTATCACGAACAGTCATATGAGGGAATAATAAATTACCTTGAATACTGTAACCTATATGGCGTCTAAGAGTAATAATGTCTTCATTGGCAATATTTTTACCATTTACAAAAATTTCCCCCTTTTCTGGAGTGATTAAGCGATTGATAAGTTTTAGTGCTGTAGTTTTCCCACATCCACTAGTTCCTATTATAACAACAAAATCGCCTTTTTCAATTTCTAGGTTGAAATTTTCAAGTACTACATCATCTCCATATGATTTAGTTACATTTTTAAATTCTATTGCTGCAGTCATAAACTTCTACCTCCCTCATATTAATCCTTTTCTAACTAAGAATTCATGCGCAACAGTACTTGGATCCTTATTTTCCACATCTACTTCATAATTCATTTTACTAATATCATCTGCACTGATTTTTCCATTTAACTTCATCAATGTTTTATTTAGTTCTGGATGTTCCTGTATGGTTTGATCTCGTACAATAGTTCCAGCTTCATAAGATGGGAAGAATCCTTTGTCATCTTTTAAGATTGTGAGGTTAGTGTCTTGTAGTCTTCCGTCTGTAGTGTAAATGAGGATACAGTTTACTTTACCTTGTTGTAATGCATCATATTTTAACCCTACATCCAGGTTTGTTGTGGATTTGAAGTTGAATCCATATTTAGCACATAAATCCTTATATCCATCTCCAGATCTTTGGTAAAATCCAGGTTCTGCAGCGAATGTTATTTCTGGTGATACTTTTGCAAGGTCACTGTAAGTTTTAAGGTCATATTTTTGTGCTACTTCATTAGATACTGCTATTCCATAGGTATCGTCGAATCCATACATTCCTAAATAACTTTGGTTATAATGGGTTTTGTAATAGTTTTGTAAGATTGGGAATTCAGTTTCATTGTAGACACTTTTTCTGTTGAGTACTTGTGTCCAACTTACACCAGTATATTCAGGGTATAAATCAATGTCTCCTTTTACCATTCCAGGTAATATGCTACTGGTTCCTCCACTAATACCGGTTTGTAAGTCTACATTTAATCCGGTATCATGTTCTATTAATTCTTTTAATATATTTCCCATTACATATTCTTCTGTATAAGATTTACTTGCTATGTGTATAGTGTTTTCTTGGCTTTGTTCGTAAAAGACTGCGCTTACTCCACCAATTGCGATTATGATTATGATTACTGTAGCGATTACTTTTTTGTTTAAGATTTTGCCACGGAAATGCATTTCTCTTTGGCTTTTTGGACGGTCATATTGTACGAATTTTTCAACTAAACTTAGGATGTAATCTACAACTAATGCTAATATTGCTATAAGTAGGGATCCTGCAACAGTTAATGTTATATTGTTTGTTGTTATTCCTTGGTAGATTGCAACCCCTAATCCTCCAGATCCTATGAATGCTGCAATACCTCCGAGTGCAATGGTCATTACTACCATGGTTCGTATTGAACTCATGATTTCTGGTCTTGCTAGTGGTAGTTTGATTTTACGTAGTATTTGATTTTTGGTACTACCCATTCCTTCTGCAGCTTCTATTATATTAGGGTCGATATTTACGATTCCTGTGTGTGTTCCTCTTACCATTGGTAGTAATGCGTAGATGATTAATGCTACTATTGCATTTACATCTCCTATTCCACATATTGGTATCAGGAACCCGAATAATGCGATGGATGGAATTGTGTAAACGAAGTTGACTACTGCTAGTATCCATTTGTTTTTTGGATATTCTGCTATTATTACTCCGATTATTAGTCCTAGAACTATTGCAACAACTATTGCTATTAATGTTATTTCTAAGTGTTGAAGGGTTAGTGTTAAAAACCAATCACTTTGGGTGTATAATAGGTTGAATATGTCGTTTAAAAACATTCTATTCCTCCTTTTAGTTTGTTTTTTGGAATTTTGATTAAAAATTATAATATCCACTGACTAATAGTCAATGTTTTTGTATAAAAAAATGAGTATTTTAAAAAAAACCTTTTATCATAAAAATTTTTTCTTTTGAAATGTTATACATTAAACAATCACTTAAATTAAATTAATATTTAAAAAACTTATTAAATAATTTAAATTTTTTCTATTAATCAATATAAATTTATAATTAACAATGTTAATTTTATCTTTAAACTTATATAAAACTACCTATAAAATCCAAGCCATAACAGCATTCAAAATCAACTAAAAAAAATAAATAAACAACAAAAAAGTATAAAAACAAAAAACACTCAAAAAAATCAAATTCCAAGATATTTAAATTAAAATAAACATAATACAAGATTAAATATAAAATTATATGAAAATAACGAATTAATCCTAAAAATAATAATAAGAAAAAAAATAAAAATAAAACTTAAAGCTAAATAAACAGTATAACATTAAATTTAAAAAAATCAAATAAATAACATAAAATACTCCCCTATTTCCAATATTCAATTTTAATATTAAAAATTATAAATACTATTATTATTAAATAAATAATTATAAGTATTATAAGATAAGAGGGGAATTATTTTTGAATATAAATAACATTTTCACAGAAACTTTTTTTAAACAAAACCTTAATAAATTCCAAAATTATGATGAAAATTCTTACCTTATAACATTTGTGGATGACAATGATGATATAATAAATTTCATCACATTTAAAAAAGAAGAATTCTTTAAAGACACAAAACCCATAACTAATGAAAGTAAAGTTTCAATTACAAGCCTAACAGACCTTATTAGCTCATTAGAATATGGAGTAGATATACTCATGCCAATTAATGAAGGAGATGATTTTTACATTATAGATCCTACATTAATATCAAAGAAATTATTCTACAATTTAGGTTTTAAAAATCTTGAATCAATATTATATAAACCATTCAGTAAAATTTTCCCAAAATTAAATGAATTAAGTGCTGTAAACCTTTTCTCAAGAGGATATAAAAATAATGAAAAATTATCCCTTAAATTAATGTTATTCTCAAATAAAACCCTACTTTATAGTGTTAAATATGGTCTTAGACGCTATGAAGATTACTTATTCATTATAAGTTATGAAAGCACTAACTTAGATTATACTAGAAAAAGAGAACATGAACTTTTCAATGAATCTATAATACCATTACTTATAATTTTAAAACAAATACCTACAGTAAAGTAGAAAAAGAAGATTTATCCACAATATTTGATAAAATAGATTCAGGAATAACTATTTTAAAATACATATCAGAAAAAGACGATTATCAAATTTTATACACCAATAACATTTTTTGGAAAGACTTCGACACCAAACTACACGAAAACCTACCAGGATGCTTATTCAATGAAGTACTATCCAAAATAAACAAAGATAAAAAAATACACATACAAAATAATAGTAATGCCTACATAAAATTATATGAAAATAACGAATTAATAAAAGCATGGCAACAAAAAACTTTTAAAGAAAACGGACTAATCTACTTAACAATATCTGATAAAACCTACTATTATTTATCAAACAAAGAAATCAGCAAATATAATGATAAAAACTTATTCCAAAAATTTAAAGACTTAATAATTAACATTGCTGATTATAGTAGCACTGGATACACAATTAAAACCAATGAAGGATTCTACTGGACAAATCAAATAAACCAAATGTTAGAATTAGATTCAACAGAAAAAATCAATTTTTCAAAAGAAAATATAATATACCAATATGCAACCACAGAAAGCATTAATAAAATAAAAAAAACATTACAAAAAGTAGGATTTGAAAAACCTCAAATAGTTGAGTATGAAGTAAAAACCCCTAATAAAAATACTAAATATTTCAGATCATACATACAAGAAGTACAAAGATATAATGAAACATATGAAGTAAGTTATACTCATGATATAACTGAAGAATACCAATCCAAAATAGAATCAACTAACCTACAAGAAAACATTAACCGAATAATGGATTTCAGTAAAATTTGTATTACAACCTATGAAAACGGAAAACATACTTACACTTCAGGAATATATGATATATTAGAAATAGACAAGCCTGAAGATTACCCAAATAATGAAATAATAAAAAATTTAATGTATGAAAAAGATCAAGAAAAACTTAATAAACTATTTGAAAATGTAAGCCCAGAAAATCCAGAATTTTATATAACATGTAAATATAATAGTGGAAAAAATAATATAATATGCCTTTCAGGATATAATAAAGCATTTTTCACAGAAAAAGGAGAATTAATTCGTATAGTAGCTATATTACAAGATGTAACTGAAGAAATATTAGCTAAAAATGATGCATTAAGATTAACTGAAGATTTTAATATTATTCAACATCAAAGTAAAATTGCCTTATGTGAATTTGAGGATGGTAAATATTATTTCACTCCAGAAACTTATAATATTACCAAAGTAAACCCTGAGGATTATCCTGATACTGTAGATATAGTGTCTCGTCAAATTGTGCCAGAGGATCGTGCGAGATGGAGAGAAGCTTTAAATTTAAGTCCACAAAAACCTGAAGATGAAGTTTCTTATCGTATAATAAATGCTCAAAATGAATTAAGATATTAAATGTTCATAATAAAGCCATATTCAATAGTAAAGGAGAAATATTACGGAAAGTAGGTTTTATCCAAGATGTAACTGAGGAAACATTAGCAAAGATGGAAGCTGAAGATTTAAAGTTAACTGTTGATGAGATTCAGGGTTTTAGTAAAATCTTTTTAGCTAGTTTTGAAGGGGGTAATTTTACTTATACTGATGAAGTTTATAATATTCTTGGTGTAAGTCCTGAGGAGCATCCTCCTGAAACTTTATTTGATTTCATGATACCTGAGGATAAGGAACGTTTTTATAAACTTGTTACTGAATTATCTCCAGAAAATCCTGCATTTAAATTAGATTATAAGGCTTTTAAACCTAATGGTGAACCATTATACATTTCTGCTTATAATAATGCCACATTTAATGAAGATGGTGAGTTAATCCGTATTAATGTATTTGAACAAGATGTAACTGAGGAAACCATAGCTAAAAAAGAAGCTTTAGAATTAAAAAATAATTTAGATATTATTGAAGGTTTTAGTAAAATAGTTATATGATACTATGAGAATGAGGAATATAATTGGTCTCCTGAACTT
>JAEZRD010000061.1 GCA_023440975.1 Methanobacteriota archaeon
TTCATAAATTTAATTATGAATAATAATATAATAGTTAAAGTCAAAAAAGTAAATATAAGTAAATTAGAAAAAAAATTAATATAATTTAAAATTGTTGATAAAAATGAAAATAGCTATTGTATCAGGAAAAGCAGAGGGTCCAACTAAACTTAATGCGTTTGATAATGCATTATCTGAAGCAGGTATTGGTGATGTTAATTTAATTAAAGTTTCAAGTATGTTAGGTGAAAATACAGAACTAGAACCTTTGCCTAAATTAAAAGCAGGTGCGATGGTTAATTGTGTTTTATCCGAAGTAACTAGTAAAAAAGTAGGGAATAAAATTTGTGCATGTGTAGCTGTAGCTATTGGTGATCGTTTAGGGTGTGTCGTTGAAACAACCGGTATAAATGATAATGAAGAATCTATTCGAAATGAAGCAATTGAAATGGTTAAGTACATGATGAATAAGCGTTGTGTTAAAATTAATGACTTAATTGTGGAAAGTATTGAACACACAGTGGAAAATAAAGGTTCCGTTGTAGCATCTGTAGTGTATTTAAATGAGGATATTATTGAATAAATATTAAAATTAAGGAGATTTAGGTAAAATGGATGATGACGAAATAAAAATGTGTGAAGACATTTCTAAACAAATTATAAGAAATGTTGAAAAATTATTAAAAGTTTATGTAGGAAATCCAAAATCTGCAGAATTTGTTAAAATTGGAGCAGATGGAACCCCAACTTCTTATATTGACATAGTTGCTGAAAATGAAGTAATAAAAATTTTAAAAAATGCAGATTTTTATTCTTATCTTATCAGTGAGGAAATTGGAGAGTTAAAATTAGGAAAAGGAACACAAAGACCTGCACATATAACCGAAGAGCTAAATCCAGATTCTCCTTCTGTTGAATCAAATATAGATTCCGAAGAGAAAGCTAAATACATTTTTTTAATAGATCCTCTCGATGGAACATTTAATGCTATTAAAAATATACCAGCATTTGGTATATCTGTAGCAGTAGCAGAAGTTCCAGATGGAAGAGTTGCTACACTTGAGGATGTACAGGCAGGGTTTGTTAAAAATTATTCTAGTGGTAATACATATGAAGCAGTTAAGGGTAGAGGAGCTTTAATGAATGGGGAAAAAATGGTCCCATCTACTGAAACTGACTTAACAAATTTAACTTTAGGAGGATTCACTAAAACTAAAACATTTTCTGCATCTAAATTAATTGATACTGCTAGAAGAATGAGAGTTTTAGGTTCTGTTGTTTTAGAATTAACTTATATTGCAAGTGGAAAATATGATGTTTTCTTAGATTTAAGAGGAAGTAGAATTATAGACATTTCAGCATCTAAATTAATTGCAGAAGAAGCAGGAGCAATAGTTACTAACCAATATGGTGAGAAATTAAATAGTGAATTAAGCATTTACGAAAAAACTGTTATTATTAGTGCAAGTAACAAAGAATTACATGATAAAATTATTAAAATCGTTAATAATGATGAAACTAAAGCTATAAAATGTATGGGAATAGTTAGTCGTGTTGATGAATATAAATCAATGCTTTTCTCTGTAAAAATCATCGAATATTTATTGAACAAAGGAATTAAAGTAATAATTGAAGAAAGTTTAGCTAATAAATTAGAAGAAATTAAAGTTAATCCAAACTTAAATGAAATTATTAAAGAAACAAGAAAAGAAACTCCACAAATTGAAGATTATTTAAAAAATCTTAATTTTGATATTGATTTTGAAAGTTTATCCCAACCTCTCAAAAATTTTAAAACAGATATGGCAGTTATTCTTGGAGGAGATGGAACACTACTTAGAACCCAAAATCAATTAACACGCGAAATACCTATATTTGGAATAAATATGGGAACAGTTGGATTTTTAACTGAAATTGAAGTTAATAACACTTTTGAAACTTTAGACCATATTTTAGAAGGAGATTATTATAAAGAAAAACGTACCCAACTAACTGTTTCTCATGAAAATCACATATTCCCTGCATTAAATGAAGTTGTGATTATGACAGCAAAACCTGCTAAAATGTTATACTTCGAGATTACAGTAGATGGAGAAATAGTTGAAGAATTCAGAGCAGACGGTTTAATTATTTCTACACCAAGTGGTTCAACTGCTTATTCAATGTCTGCTGGAGGACCAATTGTAGATCCCAAAGTTGGAGGATTTATAATAATACCTATATGCCCATATAAATTAGGGTTAAGACCTTTCATAGTTTCAGATAATAGTGAAATTAGAGTTAAACTTCTTAAAAAAGGTAAAAAAGCCGTATATGTTATGGATGGGCAAATTCATAAAGAAATTAACTATATGGAAGAGTTAATATTTAAAAAATCTGAAAAAGATGTTGATTTCATTAGAACTAATAACAAATATTTCTATAAAAAAGTTAAAGACAAATTAAATGAAGGCGGAGTTAGTGCTAATAGTAGAAGTTTATAATTAATCTTCTTTTTTTAAATATAGGTCGTAAAATTATGGAAGCACTTGTTATTGATTTAACTCACGGCGGAATAAATATAAGTATTGAACTGAGCAAATTAGGTTTTAAAGTCTTTGCATATGATTTTTATAAAACTTTGAAAAAAAATGATATAAATCAGTTAGAATCATATAATGTTAAAATAATTAAAGATTTAGACGAATTTAAATCTATATCAAAATATGAAGATTATAAAGAAAAATTTTACATAATTTACCCAGTTCATTGTCCCCTATCCAAGGAAGAGATTGCTGGGAAAAATGTTAAAAAATTCATTTTTTTAAATCATCATGAAACAGTTAAAATGATTTTGAAACAATGGAATAATGAACGTGAAAAATTAGATATTCCTTTAGTTGAAGTTACTGGAGTTAAAGGTAAAACTAGTACTGTTTTTATACTTAAAGAAATAATGAATTTAAATAGAAGTTTATTAATACTTTCTAGTCTTGGTGCATTTTTGTTTAAAGATGATAAAAAAATTATTTTGAAAAATAACTTAAGTATAACTCCTGCAAACATTATTGAAACTATAAAAATTAGTAGAAGTATAATAAATCCTAAATGTAATATTGTACCCTCTGAAAAGTTTTCAAAAAATGAGGATTATGAATTTAATTATGAATCTGTAATCTGGGAAAGTTCTTTAGGTGTTACTGGATTGGGAGATATAGGAATATTAACTAATTTAATTGAAAATTATCCCATAGCTAAAAATACTAGTAC
>JAEZRD010000077.1 GCA_023440975.1 Methanobacteriota archaeon
CTGTACTTCCAGTATTGCCTGTGTCGGTGTTAATATTTTTAACATCTGAGGTATTTACATTAGTATTTCCACTAGAACTATCTGCAACGTTGGTAGTTGTATTACCGATATTTACGGTTGTTCCTGCATCGGTTGCGGTTTCTTGGGTATTTGTTGTTGCTCCAGTGCTTCCACCAGCAGTTTCAGCAATACCACCAGCACCAGTAGAAATAGTATCAGAAGATCCAGTATTAGTGTTAACAACAACATTACCAGTAGTACCACTATCAACAACAACAGTTGTAGAACCATCATTTCCTAAACTACCACCAGCTACAGTACCAGTGTTAACATTAGTATTAACAGTAGTACCAGCATCAGAACTAGTAGGACCAGTAACAGTACCAGTATTAATATCAACAGTACCAGTAGTACTTGTGTTTACTGGAGAAGTAGTAGTTCCACCTGTAGTATCCACATTAGTACCAGTATTACCATTAACTGTAATATTACCAACAGTAGTATCTATAGTACTTGCAGTTCCAGTAGTGGTTCCAGTAGTATCAGTAGTAGTTGTAGTAGTAGTTGTAGTTTCACCAGTTTCAACAGTATCAGTTGCAACAGGACCAACAACACTAGCATCACCATCATCAGTATAAGTACTATGATCTAAATCCTCATCTTTAGCTTCCTCAGCATCAGTAACAATAACACTAGAAGTCCAACCATCTAACATGAAATAAACATTATTAGGTAAACTAGTTTGTTCAAAACCTTCACTAGACTTCTTAGTAGTTCTATTATTAGTATTATTAGCGTCTATAGCACTAACATCAGCATCAGCAAAGCTAGGATTTACAGTAGTACCAGTAGTACTATTTGAGTAAACAACTGTGTAAGTACCGTTTATGTTAACAACATTAACATTTAAATAATCATCAACGGATAATTTACCATCATAATCAGTAGAGTTATTACCCCACCAGTTACCATTAGCATTATTATTGTTTCCACCGTTTGCATAAACACCAGCATTACGGTTGTTGTAGATTCTATTATCATTTATATTAACATTGCTAGAACCTTGAAGATATATTCCATATATTGGTGCCCAGTTAGTTAAACCATTATTAGTAATAGTATTACCTTTTATAGTGATGTATTTGGATGATTGTAAATAGATACCATTACCAAAATTATCACTAATATTACAATTTTGAATAATTGCATTTTGACTACTATGTAAATATAAACCAGTAGCTTTATTATTAGTTATATTAACATTTTCAATATTAACAGATGATTGTACATTTTTAATATAAATTACACCCTTAGTTCCATCTTGACCATTACTAGTTAAAACAGAATTAGCAATATTAACATTATTACCAGTTGTATATATTCCATAACCGTTACCATTACAGTTGTTTATATTGTTAATATTAACATTAGAAATTGTTAAATCACCAACAGTATAAATAGATCCACCATCACCAGCAACATAATTAGCATCTTTAAAAGTTGATGAAATTATGTTTGCACTGCCTTGGGTGTAGATTGCTCCACCATTACCATTTGCTTGGAAATTATCAAAGGTGTCAGTACCTGTAATAGTTAAATCACCATAAGTATAAATAGATCCACCATTTTTAGAAGCATAGTCTTTGCTGAAAGTTGCAGATTCAATGTTTGCATTACCTTTAGTGTATATTGATCCACCATTTCCACCATTAGCTTTATTAGTATTAAAGGTATTTACACCTGTAAGTGTTAAATCACCAACAGTGTAAATAGCTCCACCATTACTATTAGCACCATTATTGGTGAAAGTTGCAGAGTCTATGTTTGCATTACCCTCAGTATAGATTGCTCCACCATTACTATTAGCATAACATTTATCAAAGCTATTTGCACCTGTAAGTGTTAAATCACCTTTAGTGTAAATTGCCCCACCAGCGTTACTAGCATGGTTATCATCTATAAATGTTGCAGAGTCTATGTTTGCATTACCATTAGTATAGATTGCTCCACCATTGATAGCATAGTTAGAATCAAAGATATTTCCACTATTTTGTGCTAAACTGTAATTAGTATAAATTGCTCCACCATTTTTACTAGCTTGATTATTTACAAATGTACAGTTAGTTACAACCATATTATTGGTTTCTGATGCAATAGCACCTCCATTACCAATAGTATTACCTGCATAGTTGTTTGTAAAAGTGGAATTTATAACTACAAGATTTCCTCTATTACAAATAGCTCCACCAGTATTTTTAGCTTCATTACCAGTGAAATTACAATTAATAACTGTCACATATGTATTTTCATATGCATTTACAACTAATGCTGCACCATTTCTAGCATATCCATTTGTAAATATTAAGTTCTTAATTACTACATTAATATCCTTTGCATCAATAGTAACTATGTTAAGACGGTTACCGTTTAAGGTTACAGTTGAGTCATCTGCACCCATAAGGGTGAGATTTTTCTTAATACTAATATAAGAATATTTATCTGGAATATTGTATGTTCCGCTAGAAATTATTATAGTTGAACCATCAGCAGCACTATTTACAGCACTTTGAATAGTTTTGTATGGATTATCAGAAGATCCATTACCATCAGTTTTACTGGATCCATCGACATATACAGTATTGGTATTGTCATCTGCTAACACGGTGTCAGAATAAGTAGGGTTTGTGGCAGATAAGCTTGTAGTATTTTGAGAATTAGAGTTATCACTAGTATCGTTTGCAACGTTAGTTGTTGCTATTTCACTTATTGAACTATTCCCTGAATCGCTTACAGCGTTTATGGAAGTAGCTAAATTAGTGTTTGTGTCCCCTAAATTCCCATCTGTGGTACTTGGGGTATCTGCTGCAAAAGCTGATCCCATTGCTAGAGCACAGACCATTGTCATTATTAGTACTACACATATTGGAATCCATTTGTCTACTTTTGAGTTTTTGCTTGTCACGATTTTCACCTCCTTTATGCCTAATTAATAAGAAAGTTTTTTTTGTACTGTATGAATAATTATAATGTTTGTTAATACCCAAACATTGCATATTTTCCATACTATACAATGATAATTATTATATACTTAAACATGATATAAATCTTTCGAAAACATTCCAACATACCTAAAAAAATTAAAAAAATTTTATAATAATGACTTCGAATGTTCGGTAGAATAAGAAAATTACTTAAATAACGAACAATAAAAATTGATTATAATTACTAAATAAAATACTTAAGGGAACATTAAATATGACCACCGAAAAAATTCTAATTGTAGAAGATGAAGCAATCACTGCAACAGATTTAAAATTCAAACTAGAAGAACTAGGATACGAAGTAATAGGGATTGTTGACAATGGTGATGACGCAATATACACAGCAGTACAGCAAAGGCCAGACTTAACCCTAATGGACATAGGGATAAAAGGGGAAATAAATGGTATAGAAGCTAGTAAAAAAATATTAGCACTAGATTTACCAGTAGTATATTTAACCGCAAATATAAGTGAAGAAAACTTCAAAGAAGCAAATATCCAACCACCATACGGATTTGTCTCAAAACCATACAATATCCAAAGCCTAAAAAGAGTCATACAAATAGCCATAAAACGTTCAAAAATTGAAATAGAAAAAGCAGATATGGCTAGAGGAATAGCTGGAAAAGAAGACAAAAGCAAAAATACAACTGATCTAGATGAAATTGAAGAAATAGCTAAAAAAGAATATGAAGAAGGAACCAAATATAAACAGCGAGACCCCAATGCATTAATAGAAATAGAAAATCCTGAAAAATTATTAGAAGAAAAATCACCTGAAATTTACACCATACTCATAGTTGAAGATGAAGCAATCACCGCATTAGATATTCAATCCAAACTTGAAACTTTTGGATACAAAGTTGTAGGAACAGCAGATAATGCTGAAGATGCAATAAAATTAGCAAAAGAATACATGCCCCATTTAGTATTATTAGATATAAACTTAAAAGGTGAAAAAAGTGGTGTTGATATTGCAGATGAAATAAACCTACTTAACATTCCAGTAGTATACTTAACAGCACAAACAGATGATGAAACAGCAAATGCTGCAATAAAAACAGCACCATACGGTTATATCACCAAACCATTCAATAACAAAGATTTAGAATATAATGTATCCCTTGCAATCAACAAATCCTTAAACAATATGGGGAAAATTTACAAAGTAGAAGATAAAGTAGAAGAAAAGAATGTTGAAATGAAAATTGAAAAATCCAATGTTCTTGTAATCTTCGGAGGATCACTTGTACTTATAATTGCAGGATTATTCAGTCGTAATGTAACTTGGCTCCAATGGGTATTATTCATACCATCAGCTATAATGGTATTTCTTGCAGCTGCAAGTTTATTTAAACAAGACCCTGTGGAAGAATGGGATGAAAATCCTTTTGTAACATTATTAGTACCTGCACATAATGAAGAATTCACTATAAAAGAATGTGTAGATAGTCTTGCAACCATTGATTACACATTAAATGGTAAAAAAAATTATGAATTAATAGTAATCAACGATGGATCTGAAGATAAAACTGGAGAAGTACTTGATGAATTAAAAACTAAACATGATTGTTTAAATGTTGTAACAAGAGTACCTCCACGATCAGGAAAAGGAAAAGGATTTGTTCTAAACGATGGATTAGAAATAAGTAAAGGTGATATCATTGCAGTATTCGATGCAGATGCCCGAGTAGATCCTGATTTCTTAAGTATAATAATACCTTACTTAAATGATGACAATGTACAAGGAGTACAATGCCGTATAAAAATGTATAATAAGGATGAAAACTTCTTAACAAGAATGCAACATGTAGAGCTTGCAGGATTCGGAAATACCGTAAGAGCAAAAGATATTCTTGGAAAAGCAGGATTCCTTGGTGGAAATGGACAATTAGTTAAAAAAGAAGCAATCGTCAACAGTGAAGGATGGGATGGTTTCGCTATTACAGAAGATTTAAACTTAAGTGTAAAACTCATGATAAATGGTTATGCAATAAGATACTGTGGAGATACCTGGGTATACCAAGAAGCTGTACCAACATGGAGACAATTATTCCGTCAAAGATCACGATGGGCAATAGGTAACTTTGAAACTTTATTCATTTATTCAACCAAGATTATTAACTCTCCAATGCCTGTATTTAGAATGTTTGGAGTATTAGAGCATGTAGCATTTTATGGATTAAATATGCTTGTATTCTTCGGTTTCATAGTATTCTTTGTAAATATAATAGCATGGTTAGTATTCGGACACTCAGTATTTATTAGAATGGATGCACCACTTATTATTGGAGTAATAAGTGCATTTGGTTTCTTCCCAGGAGCATTCATTACATTATCACGTGACCGTGTTTCATTACCAAGAACTTTAGCAGATGTAATGGGTTATTGGTTATATTGTTTCCATTTAATTCCATTATTCTTCATGACCTTCTGGCAAATGTTAACAAGAAAAGAAAGAACTTGGGCAAAAACTGTTCATACAGGTGATGAAGAAGATGAGGAAGCTGAAAAAGTTGAAGAAGACATTGGTGTTGGTAAACTTGGTCCAACAAAAGACTAGGACAAATAATTAAGGGGTTGAGTTGAAAAAATGTTAAATAGAGAAAAACTAGGATTTGTAATTATAATAATTGCTCTCTTATTATTTATAACAAATATGGGTGCAATAAATAATTTTTTAAGTTTTCATACAGATAAAACAGTTCAAATGGAACATTCAGGAGTAGTTGTACCAGATACTTGGAATACAACTGCAGAATTAGGTATGGGTAATAAATCAAAATCTCCTTACAGTATAACAAATGGTTATATTATATTAGATATTTTTGAAAATTGGCCTGAGGACCATGTTGGACCTGCTACTTTAAGTAAACTTAGTAGTATGGAAGGTGGAAATTTTGAAGTAATGAACCAAGAAAAAATTAAACTTGGAAATTATAATGTTTCAAGATTATACTTCACTAATCCTTCAAGAGATACTGATTATGTTTATGATCATATTGGAGTAGTTTATATTTTCCATAAAGAAGATTGTAATTATATGATTGAAGGTCATTATTTCACAACACATGATTATGATAATAAAAGTTTCACTAAAGAAATAGATGTTAGAGTGGAAGATATGATTGCAAATATGCATAATAAAAATTATAACTTTTGGATTTCAGAAATCCGACATTATACTGGTTTATAAAAAAAATAGTATTGTTTTAATTTAAGTTATAATTAATAAAAAAATTTTATAAAAAAATCTCTCTAAATAAAAAAAAATAAGGATTTTGGTTTAAATTTTAGAGAGATTATAAAATTCTCTTTTTAAATTTTTAATATAAATATTCTGTATTTTCTAATTCATCAATAAATTCTTGACAATGCTCAACCCACTCATCTTTGATAAGTTCATCTGTAGCAACTACTGCAACTATATCATCTTTGGACATGTCTTTTATTATTTTAAATCCTTCTGGAACTATACGGAACATTGCATCATAACATCGTCTTTTAAGGTTCTCATATGGATTATCTATAACCCATTCACCAATGTCTTTTTCTCCAGATAATTCAATAATATATCTACTAGGTTGATGAACATTTTCACGTCCAAGTTCTCTCCATAATTTCTTTAAAATATTAGGTAAAAAACTTTCATTATCAATTGTTATTGTGGTTATATCAGTAATTTTATCATAAGTAATACTTGCAACTTCATTTAAATGTTTAGCCTTTGAAGTTCTCTTCATTTTCATTGCCATGATAAAAACTACTTCATTTGGATTGACATATGCTTTTAGGTCAGCTAATGAAGGAGCTAAAAGTAAATCTTGTAAAATTTGCTTTGTAATCATTTCATAAACCTTTGCTCCATCAGGATCATTTGATTCAATCATCATAACCTATTTCCCCCCAAAAATATTATTTATTTGGCATTTCATAGCTTTTAATCCCCTATACTCCATTTTATTGTTCGTTTCTGTTTCCCATTCCACTTACAAGTAAAGCTGCACCTACAGCACCAATATGTTGAGAATATTCAGGAACAATTACATCAATTCCACCTAAGGTTTCACTAACAGCTTTAACTAATCCACTAATTAGGCTTGTTCCTCCTACTTGTATTAATGGTTCTCTTATATCAATTTCTTGGAGTTGTTGTTCATATACTTGCTCGGATACACTGTGACATGCAGCTGCAGCTACATCTTCTTTAGTTCCTCCAGCAGCTAAAGTGGTTACTAAATCTTGAATACCAAATACAATACAGTAACTGTTTAATAATGCTTTAGTATAATCACCTTTAACAGCTAATGGTCCAAGTTCTGTAATATCCACATCAAGTCTTCTACTAGTCATATCTAAGAATCTTCCAGATGCTCCTGCACAAATTCCCCCCATAGTGAAGTTATCTGGTATTCCATCATTTACTGTAATAACCTTATTATCCATACCACCTATATCAAGAACTGTTGCTTCTCCTTTTTGGTGTCCTGCAAGGTATACTGCTCCTTTAGCATTTACAGATAATTCCTCTTGAACAAGTTCAGCTTTCATTTTTTTACCTATGGTTAATCTTCCATAACCTGTGGTTCCTATTCCATCAATATCCTTCCAAGTGTAACCTGTATTTTCAAATGCTTCATCTGCAGCTTTATAAACGGATTCCATAATATCCTTAGTTAAGGTCCAACCTGTTCCAATTACTTTATTATTCTCCATTAAAACACATTTAGTTGTGGTTGATCCAGAATCTAAACCTATTGTTAATCCTTCTTGTTTTTCACGAGCTAATATATTTCTTCTAGTTACAGTTGTAGCTAATGCTTCCATACGTATGAAAAGTTCATCTGCTTTAGTTCTTTCAGTGAATGAGTATGTTACAACTGGTATTCTTGTATTATTCTGTAAGTATCTTCTTATTTCATTTCTTACAAGTGCTGCTTCTGCACAACGGAAACAAGATGCTACAAATACTGCATCAGGTTTACATTTCCCTTCCACTATACTTACTGCTCTTGCAATCATTAATTTTAAACTAGTACTTTGTGCTGAGAATCCAAATTTTTCATAAGCTTCATCAATATATTCTAAATCTATTTCAGGAAGTATAATTTCAGCACCAAATGTTAATGCTGCTTTTTCTATTTCTTTTTGTATCCCACTGTATTCTGTACCACAGGACACTAATGCTATTTTAACCATTTTTAGTAACCTCCTTTAGATTTTAAAGATGCAACAAGATCTTCCTTACTAACTGCTCTTTCTTCTTCTGTTTTCATTCTTTCTTCAGCTGGAACTTCTTTATCTTCTTTAGCTTCAACTACAGATTCATCTTCAGTTAGTTCATTTGGTTCCACATCAGGTGTTGTATCTGCAACAGCAGGTACTGTTTTTGTTTCAACCTTTTCTAGTTCTTTTTCTTCAGATTCTTCCTTTGGTTCTGCTAAATTATCTAAGAAAGTGTTAATTTTATTAACCATATCCATTGTTTCATCACGACTTGTTGGATATTCTAATTCTAATGTTGGAATATGTCTTTGACGTAAACAGAAAATACTTAATTCGTTTGTTCTTTGACATCCTACACAACCAAAACCATAAGGAGCATTATCAACAAGTATTGCTGCTTCTGCTTCATCTATAATTGGTCCTATAATTGACATTCTTCCACGAACACCAGAAGGAACTTCAATTGCAGCATATTTTAATCCTTTAATAGGATCTTCCTCAGTAATATTCATTGGTGGGGAATCTATTTCAGGATCTTTAATTTTTTTACGCATTTCTTTTTGTAAAGCCAAAGCTGTATGGCCTTTTCTTTCTATTAAATCTGCTATGACTAATGAGTTAGGGGGATAAACTGCTACTTTTACCATTATAAATCACCATTAATAATTATTATTTTGTTATTTTTTCCTCTTTAATTGATTTTTTCACTATATCTCTAAATTCATCAACATCGATTGGTTTAGGTTTTGTTATTTCCACTGGTCTTGGATTTTTAAGTGCTTCTCCAACATAATCCAATAATTCAAATTCACGTTCTAATTGGTGGAAACCTTCACGTGGTCCTAAACGATGCCCTCTACAACGACGAGGATCTCCTGGAGCAAAACCTCTATCTTTTGTAAAAATGTTATAAGGATCTAATTTACGTATTTCTTTAATTGCTTTCATAACATCTTTTTCTTTTCCACTAACCATTGCCCCATAACATGTTTCTTTTATAGTAAGTGGTAATCCTAATAAATGTAATTCATTTGCAAGTTCACTTTCACTAACATTAGCTCTAGGGCCAAGAATTATCATACGATTGACAACTTCAGGATCTAAGTCTTCAGAACCAAGTTTTGGACTCATTGTAAGATGTTCTTCTGCTTCTTCCATAACTAACAACTCCTCACTTTTTTAAATATTATATTATTTTAATGCCTTTTCAATACTTTCATCCATCATATCAGAATCTTGAGGGAATTCTTCATTGGCATAATCGTCCTCTAATATTTCTTCATCAATACGTTCTGGGTTAACTTCTTTAATATAAACAGTATCTCCATCTTTTAAATTTTTAATAACATTTATATCAGATACTACTTCACCAATAATATTAGTTCCTTCAAATGGTTCAGCTGTTGGACCAAACTCATCATTATCTTCTGTACGAATTCCAATAATACCAAGGTTTTTACGACTCATGTTAGTAATACCAATACTTCCAGCTTTAACTGTATTATTTGGTGTATTTTCAGGTAAGATTCCTTTAGCTTCTTTATCATCACCTTTAAACATAAAAATATGCATATCTTTTACTGCAAAGTATACATCTAATGTACCTATAGGTTTTTCAACTAATCCAGTTAACTTATCAAAGTACCATCTTGTACGTGGTGCATTATCAACCATTTTAATAAGAACTAAATTTTCTTTATTTAAACCTTTAGTTTGAACACTACCTTGTTTTATAATATCCATTGTATCATTAGGAATTTGTTCAACAACAATTGCATTATCATCAGTAATACCAGTACGTTCTTGTTTAATTCCTCTAGCGTTAAGTTCTTCTTCCACTTCTTTTTGTGTTTTAGTAAGTGTTTTAATAGGTTCAGGATTAGAGTGAATAGTGATTACATCACCATATTTAGCTATATCAATTAATTCCATTCCTTTAACAACTTTACCTATAGTTGTATGACTTCCTACTCTCACACGGTCTTCACGATAAATATAAATTTTTCCTTTACCTTTTCCAGTATTACGTAAAGTCACAGTTCCTCTTTCACGTTCACTAATTTCCTCTACAGGTTTAGTTATTCCTTGTAACCAGAATTCACCAATAAATGTGTTAGATTCATAGTCAACTTTAATTTTATTATCATATATAACTGAGAAGAATTGCTCAACAGATTTTGGAGATTGAGTATTAGGTTCAACTAAACAATAAGTAAATAATTGATTTCCTTCTTTTAATTCTGTGCTTAATTCATTTACAGATGAAGAATCAGTTACTGTGCTTCTTTCTATAATTGGTTCAATACTTGTTACATCATCATCGTCAGTTAAGTTTCGTAAAGTTCTAATACCCCCAATAACTTTAGCAAAAACCCCATTTCCAGTTCCTTCTGGAACACCATAAACATTCTCAGTATCATCTTTTGCAAAGATTATGTGAGTTGCATCACGACTAAAACCAGATAAACTAAGTATAACATCCCTATCACGATATTCATGATTTTCTTTTGAAGGTTTAAAGTCTGTAGTTACTGGTCCAACAGCAACTTCACTATTATTAGCCCATCTAATACTCAATCCATTAAAATCAGCATATCTGCTCTTCCAAAAGTCCACTAAAGGTTTAGCTTCAGGAGTGTCTAATAATTCTATTATAACACTACCTTTTGGAGATTTAATCTTATATTTATTAATATTCCCTTCTAATTCAGATTGTCCTTTAATTAAACAAACTAAACTACCAGGACTATAAGGAGCATTAGCAATATCAATTGCCTCTTCAATTGTAGAGCCTTCTGGAATATCTATATCTTCTCCATTAATTTTTACTAACATAAGTTCCAAATCCTCTAAAAAAATTTTTTTTTATAAATTCTTAATCAATATAATAATCATCAAAAAGTATTCTCTTACAACACAGGATTAACTGCCTGATCAAATACAACTAATCTTTCATCCTTAGATTCAAGGTATAAACATCTTTCATTAATCACTTCACCAACAACTGCCACAGTGAATTCAAATTCTCCAAGCATATCACTTACAGCTTGAGCATTTTCCACAGGTGCAGTTAAAACAAATGCTGCACCAGGATAAGATTTTAACCAATCCTCCCAATTAACTTTAGGATTACGTGGAATCGCTTCTAAACGTACACATGCTCCAACATGTGAAGTTTCACATAACATTTCTAAAGTTCCTAAGGTTCCAGGGTTACTAATATCTTTACCTGCTGAAACTAAACCAGATTCACCTAATTTTTGCATTACTTTAATTTGGTTTTGTACTAAAATCTTATCTTTAAGGTATGTTGTATCCCAATTTAAAGGGAAATCTGGGTGTTGTCTTCCTTCAATATCTATAGCTATTATTACTTTATCTCCAACATTTGCCCCAGAACTTGTAATTAATTTATCTTTATCTGCAATTCCAGCAATAGCTATACCTAATGAGTCAAAATCTGCATCAGGATGAAGATGTCCTCCAACCATTGGAATTCCAAATTTCTTACAACCATCAATAATTCCTTTCATAAGCTCAGAATAAAGTTTATCATGTTTAATAGATAATATATCAACCATTGCTAATGGTTTACCACCCATAGCTGCTATATCATTAACATTAACCAAAACACCACAATATCCTGCCCAATAAGGATTAACATTCATTAATTGACCCCATATACCATCAGCAGCTAAAAGTAAAACCTGATTATTACCTATATCAATTGCTGATGCGTCATCACCAAAACTTAATAAAACATCACCAGAAATATTATAAATCTCTTCTAATGAGTCAGTAATTTTAGCTATATCACTTTTTCTGCTTACACCTTCAAATGATTGAAGGGATTTAACAAGGTCTTTTAAATCCAATAACATACACCTCAAATTTATAAAAAAATATTAATTTTAAATATTAATTAATTATATTAAAATTACAATTTATATTATTTACTATTTGTAAAATTATTTCAAAAAATTTAGAAAATTCTTTATCCCTAAATTCTCCTTTATCCATATCACCAGAATATGGGATTTCTAAAACCTCTTTAAAACTAAAAACATCCTCAAATACTTGATGTCCAACAATATCATCAAAACCAGAATCTACTTGAATAATATGAGATTCATTTTTAACAAAACCATTCTCAACAACTTTATCCAAATCACCATCAGTAATCCCAATAATAGGAACATTAAAACGATATAAAATATCAGATGCAACAAGAGTCGTATCATCACCTACTGTAACAACCAAATCCATATCTTTAAGTTTATAAATATCCTCAGCAGCATGATCAAGATAAGCTATATGTAAAAAATCACCCTCATTTTCATGATTAAGAACTCTTGGTTTAACATCATCAGTTCTACGCAAAAGACCAGTCTTAATAATAGCAGTGTTTAAATCTATTTTACCCAGTTTATCCACACCATGTTGTTTAATATTTCCCCCAATAATCTCACAAATAACCCCATCAGTTGCAACAAGAGTTAAATTAGAAGATGTGGATTTCCCAATCACCATACCATTAACAAGAATATTCTCATCAGGACTCACACCATGAACTTGCCGAGTAACCTTACCCTCCAATTCAACTAATTCATTATTAAAATGTTTCAATCTAACCTCTTCAGGTGTAACAATATTTAATTCTAAATTAATAGCAAGATTTTTAGCAAAATCATCAGCAGTTAAAGACTCATATTCACTTCTTGCACCAGAATTAATATTTAAAACTACCTCATTACCATCCCAAACAATCACACTACCATCATCTTCACCAGGACGTTCAATCTGTATTACAGGTGTTTTATCATCAATTAATTCATGACTATAATGATTAAAAACTTTATAACCAAAAACCTGACCAGTAGTTGAAGACTTACCATAATTTAATAAAAAGATACAATCAAGATTCTCATCCTTATACTTCCTAAGAGACTGACTAGGAAGCAATTTTTCACTTATATCTATCACATTTTCAAGTGAAGCATCAATAACAGCAGTTCTACCCATTGTTCCACCTAATCTACAATGAATATTCCCATAATTTGATAAAATATCTAAAATGTATAAAGCATAACCTGAATCAATAATATTCGGACCATGCACCACAACTCCAATTTCCATAAAAAATCACATTAAAATTAAATAAAAACTTTATTTCTTTATTCTACGCTTAAAAAGAGGAGATCCACAAACTTCACAATCATCAAAAGGATAATCATCAGGATATTCTCTTTTACAACCTTGACAAGTTTTAACCCAATTATACACACCACGAATACCCTCAGTAATAATACTACCATAAGGAATCTTTATAATGCGTAAAACATTCTGTATAGAATAATCATCAGTTAAAACCTTAACATTATCATCAGTTGAACTTTTCATATCTAATGCCAAAGCTATCAAATTCTTATCAGGACCTGATAATCTTAAACTATCACCAGACTCTTTAATAATTTCCTCCAATTGAAGCTTAAAATCCTCACCAGGATCCTTAATAATCAATTTACCCTCACTTATTGCTTGATTTAACCGTATTTGAGATTCTAAATCCTTAACTTCATGAGTTATATCTGAAACTGTATAATTAAAATCATATTCAGGTTCATAACCATTAATAAAAGCAGAAGCATCAAGAATATAAACTGTTTTCTCCATGTATAATAAATATAGATAATAAAAAATATATACCTTACCCGAAAAAAATAAACAAAACAACAATTGATTTTTTTTATAAAAGGATGTAAGATTATAATGATTAGTGAAACAATGGAAGCTCATAAAAAAAGTAGTCCAGATGACATAAAATGTGGAATAATCACACTAAGTGATAGCTTATCAGAAAAAGGAAACAAAGGAATTGAAGAAGATTTATCAGGACAACATATATTTGAAAAATTATCCGAAGAATATGAAATAAGTGCTTATGTCTTAATACCAGATGAAGCTGATAAACTAGTGAAAGCCCTAGCAGATATGACAAGCCGAGATATAGATGTTATAATCACAACAGGAGGAACAGGATTAGAAAGTAGAGACATAACAATAGAAACATTACTCCAAAGATTCGATAAAGTACTACTTGGATTCGGAGAAGAATTCCGTAGAAGATCATTTGAAGAATTAGGCACAGGAGCACTACTATCCAGATCAACTGCAGGAATCTATAATAAAACACTAATATTCGCATTACCAGGTTCAACTAATGCAGTAAAAATGGGCTTAGATTTAATATACCCCGAATTAAGACATCTTGTAAAACATGCAAGAAAATAAAAAAAAAGAGTAAAAAGTAGAATTCTAAAAAAAAATGTTTAATTTAGAAAAATTCACTAACACTAATTAAAGGTTCTAATTGAATATTAGCATCATTAAATGATTCAATAGCACCCTCTTCACGATCGACACAGACAAAAGCTCTGCGAACATTACCACCATTATCATTAATAGCTTTAATAGCTTTAAGTAATGATCCACCAGTTGTAGTAACATCTTCTACAACAATAACATCATCACCTTCAACTAATTCTCCTTCAATCAATTTACTAGTACCATAACCCTTCTTTTCTTTACGTATCATGAGTAATGGAATTTCTGATTCTAAAGAAACTGCTGTAGCTATTGGAACAGCACCAAGAGCAGGTCCAGCAATCTTATCAATGTTATCATCCTTAATTTTTTCTGTTATTAATTTAGCTATAGTTGATAAAATTTCAGGATTTGTAATAGCCTTTTTCATATTAACATAATAATTACTTTTCTTACCACTAGCTAATGTGAAATCGCCCTCTTCAAATACATGATTATCTTTTAAAATTTGGATTAAATATTCTTTATCTACCATATTAAACCTTATTCCAATATTTTTTTTTATAATCCTACTGCATCTAAATCTTCATCATCATTCAAATTTTTTAAAAGAATTTTATCCCCAATTGTACTTAACATTTCTATTGGAATAACATTTTCACTTTTTTTAATATTTATTCTTTCTTGAATATTTCCTTCTTGGACAATTAAACTTTTAATAGTATAATTTTCAGGGTCAATCTCAATATCTATGACTTTTCCTACAGTATGTACTTCAGTATCTAATACTTCTTTACCAATAATATCTTTACTTCTCATAAAAAAATACACTCCAAATTAGTTATATTATGTAAAATTTTTTTTATTTTAGTAATTTTATTAATTACCAATTACTAATTATTATAAACTTAAATCTTATTTAAAATTATATGTAAAAAAAGAGTAAAAAAAGGAGAAAAAATAATAATTATATTATTTCCTCTCTAAAAAATAAAAATTAAAATTTAATATGAATCTAAATCATCAAGAGTAATATTATCATCTTCAGGGATGTCATCATCTTCATCATCATCACCTTTGTTCCAGTTTATTGCTCCATAAACTACACAAAGTAATGCGGATAAGATAATTAAAATATAAATACTCCATATCCATGGATCGTTTATACCTAAAACCATCATTTTTTATGCATCTCCTTTAGATTTTTTATCTATACCTTTAAATGATTTGTTTAAAACTTCTTCATCTAATGGTTTAGTGAGTAAACTTACTACAACAAAGAATATTGCACTTATTGGTACTGCAATACATAAAGCATCAACTGATGGCCATGGCATTGTGCTGATAAGCATTGGTGCTCCTGTGAGGAATTTACAAATTCCTAAACCTTTTGCTGTTTTTCCAAAGACAAATATTAACCAGAAAAGACTTGAAAGTGTACCTGAAAGTATTCCTGCAATAGCTCCTTCACGAGTTGCACGTTTCCAATAACATGCTCCAAGATATGTTGGAAGGAAAGCAGCTGCACAGATTCCAAAGAATAAACTTGTTCCAAGTGCTACAATACTACCAGGTAAGGATAATCCTATAATTAATGATAATACTACAGCTACGAGAATTCCTACTTTAGATAAGGTTGTTGAAGCATTATCTGATAATTTTTTACTGCGTAAAGTTTCTATTATATCATGTCCTAATGCTGTACCTTGAGTATGATATTGACTACTTAATGTACTCATTGCTGCTGCAAGTAATGTTAATAAGAAGATGTATACAAACCATTCTGGCATTGCCATGTTAATGAATGTTGGAATTATTTTATCAATATTTCCACCTACTAAATCTACTGCTATTTTCCCCACATTTTGCATGAAGTACACATTAGAAAGGGATCCTACAATATAAGCTGTAGTTGGTATTACTGCGATGAATATTCCTCCAACTAATACTGCACGGTTAAGTTCTTTATCTGATTTTACTGTCATGAATCTTACTGCAAGTGATGGTTGTGCTAATGCACCTATTCCTACACCCATAATAGTAGTGGTTACTAGATTCCACCAGTATGGAGAATTAAATGTTGGGAATGAAGTCCATCCAGTACCTCCATCTGCTAGAGCACTTGCAGGGTATAAATTAGCCATGTTAGTTAATGCTGAGTTTGCTTGTGAAATTCCACCTAATTGTACATAAATGAACACTAGTAAAATTACCATTCCTACAAACATGATTGTTCCTTGTAGTGCATCTGTATACATAACTCCTTTAATTCCACCATAAAATACATATACTGCTATAATAACAGACAAAATAAGAAGTGCTAAACTAAAATTCATTGTTAATGTAGTTTCCATAAAACGAGCAGCACCAATCATTACAACTGCAGCATATAAAGGCATACCACAGAAGATAATTAAACCACTTACTACTTGTACAAATTTACTATTAAATCGACGTCCTAAGAACTCTGGAAATGTTACACTGCCCATATTTCTTCCAATACGACGTGTTCTTTTTCCAAGGAATACGAATGCTATGAATATTCCTACGATAACATTTAACCATGCTAACCATAATATTCCCATACCGTATTTACCTGCGATTCCACCAAATCCTACGATAGCTGCAGTTGATATGAACGTTGCCCCATAACTTAATGCCATAATATAAGGGTTTGTTTCACGACCTGCCACTAAGAAGTCTTCGGAGGAATGAGTTCTTTTATATGCTAGGTATCCTACTAGGATTACCATTACAAAGTATATTACAAATACTGCTATTAATAAATAATAATTCATAAATCAACCTCTAAAAAAATGTAAACTTAAATAAAAATGATATTAAAATATACAACTATCCCATAAATTGTACATAATCAAATTATTTTATTACATAAATAATTATAATTAAAGGAATATTTAAAATTTTATAAAAAAAATATTCAAAAATTTATAAACATTAAAAAATAAAGTAAAAACTGTTACAAAATTAACATAAAAGATTATTAAAAAAAATCATAAAAATGAGGTAAAAAAATATGATTTGGAACAAAGCAGCAGAGTGTATGAACGAAGAAGATAAAGAAGAAATACAATTATCTCTACTACAAAAAACCTTAAAAAATGTTTATGAAAATGTACCTTTTTATAAAAACAAATTCGACGAAGCAGGAATAAAACCTGAAGATATAAAAACATTAAAGGATATTGAAAAATTACCATTCACAACAAAAACAGATTTAAGAGCAGCATACCCATTTAAAATGTTCGCAGTACCTGAAGATGACATAGTAGAAATACACACCTCTAGTGGAACAACAGGAGTACCAACAGTATCAGGATACACAAAAAAAGATTTAGATATATGGGGAGAAATAGTTGCAAGAGGACTTGGTATGTGTAACGCAACCAAAAAAGAAAGAATACAAAACTGCTACGGATACGGATTATTCACAGGTGGTTTTGGAGTACACTATGGTTCACAATCACTAGGATGCACAGTAGTACCAATAAGTGCAGGAAATACAAAAAGACAAATAGACACATTAATAGATTTCCAAACCACAATACTCACATGTACACCATCATATGCAGCATACATAGGTGAATCCCTTAAAAAAGAAGGATACACACCAGACGACCTAGCATTAAAATATGGAATATTCGGAGCAGAAATGTGGACCGAAGAAATGCGCCGAACAATAGAAAAAAGCTTAGGAATAACTGCATTAAACATTTACGGATTAACAGAAGTAATGGGTCCAGGAATAGCTATAGAATGTGAAGAACAAAACGGATTACACATCTCAGATGATCACTTCTACCCAGAAATCATAGATCCCAAAACAGGAGAAACATTACCTGAAGGAGAAAAAGGAGAATTAGTACTTACAACCTTAACACGTGAAGGATCACCAGTCATAAGATTCCGTACCAAAGATATAACTGCAATTCACAAAGAAAAATGTGAATGTGGAAGAACCACTTGGAGAATAGACCGTATAACTGGAAGAAGTGATGATATGCTTAAAATTAGAGGAGTTATGGTTTTCCCATCTCAAATCGAAAAAGCATTATTCAAAACTGAAGGCATAAAACCAACCTACCAAATCCATGTAACCAGACCGGGATTACTTGATGAAGTAGAAGTAAAAGTAGAAGCTTCACCAGACATGTTTTCAGATGAAATGAAAGAATTAAGCACTCTTGAACACACACTTGCAAAAAATATTCATAACGAAATAGGTTTAAGAGTAAATGTAACACTAGTTGAACCAGAATCACTACCAAGAAGTGAAGGAAAAGCAATAAGAGTAATTGACGAACGTAATTTTGAATAAAAAAAATACCAAGGGGATTTACTTATGAAAATCAAACAAATATCAGTATTCCTAGAAAACAAAGAAGGAAGACTTAAAAACGCATTAAGTGCATTAGCAGGACAAAACATTAACATAAGAGCATTATCAATAGCAGATAGTGAAAAATATGGTATTCTCAGATTAATAGTTAATGATAACGAAAAAGCTAAAGCAGCACTAGAAGCTGAAAACTTAATCGTTAAAGAAACCGAAGTAATCGTTGTAGGAGTTCCTGATGAACCAAACGGATTAAATAATATTCTTGAAATACTTGAAGAAGACAACATAAATGTTGAATACATTTATGCATTTGTAAGTACTAAAGCAGATGAAGCTATAGTAGTTATGAAAATTGAAGATGCAGAAAAAGGATTAAAAGTACTTAAAGCAGCAAATGCAACAATATTAACTAGAGATGACATTAACAATCTCTAAAAAAAAAAAGTTTAATAACTTTTTTTCCTTTATATTTTTTTTTAAAATTTTTTTAAATTAATAAAATCTTATTTTTTAATGGAGTTTAGAATTATATGGAATTTTGCCCAGACTGTGGAAAAATGTTAATTCCCAAAAATAACAAAGTAAAATGCTCATGTGGATATACTAAAAGCTTAAACAAAAACGATATAGAAGAACAATACACTGCAAAAGGGGAAGAAAAACATCAAGAAAAAGTTGTAGTAATCGATGACAGTGTAGTAACTATGCCAACCACAAAAGGATTATGTTACAAATGTGGAAACACTAAAATAGCATGGTGGATGTTGCAAACAAGAAGTGCAGATGAAGCACCAACCATATTTTACAGATGCACAAAATGTGGAAACACCTGGAAAGGCCACGACTAAAAAAAAAAAGTAAAAGAAAAAATAAAACTTAAAATTGACGAAGCATTTGAGCTATTTCATCCTTCCCATAACCCAATTTTAAAAGTAAGTTCTTTATAGAATCATTAGGACTTCTTTCCCTAATCTCTTCCCAATTTTTAAAATCATTATTAACAATAGCATTAACTAATAATTGAATAGTTATTAAGTCATCCCCATCTATTGCAACTAAAATCTCCTTACCATTAAAATATCCTTCAGGATCCACCAAATCAAATTTTCCCGCAGTTTTATCCCATTTAATGATTGCATTTCTAATTTTATATGACATGAAAAATCTCCTTTATATTAAAATATTAATAATCCCTTTATTAATTAATGATTATTTTTATAAAACTTAATAATTAAAAATTTCTATTGTTTCACCGCATTATACCCATTTTCAATAGCTTTTATATTCATTTCATGGAATTTTGGTTTTAAATTATTTTTCATAGCATCAATAATATCATCTTTAGATAATATGAAAGTATCACTAGCAGTTAATGCCCCAAGTAAAACCATATTCAAAGATAAAATACTACCTGCATCAATAGCTAACTGATTCCCATTAATTGGATGAACATTCACATATTCACTTTTTAATGTTGGTATAATCTCATCTTCAACTGAAGGATAATGTTCACCAGTTTGGGATATTGTTGAAGGCACAATAGGTATTGTGTTAAAAACTATTTTAGTATCCTTATTAGCCTTATTTAAACCTCGAACAACTTCAATCGGTTCAAATCCTAATATCATATCTGCCTTATGATCCTCTACAATACTACTTTTATAATCACCAATACGTAATTCAGTAGAAACTGAACCTCCACGTTGACTCATACCATGAATCTCACTCATTGCAACATCATAACCTTGTTTCATTGCAGCTTCACCAATAACCACACTAGTTTTGATGATTCCTTGACCACCTACACCACAAATATAAATATTATAACTACCATCTGACATAGCTTATTCACCATCCTTCTTAGCTTTAATAGCTTTCTCTGGACATATTTGTGCACATGCAACACATCCAAAACACATATTACTATCAATCACAACATCACCATCAATTATTGATATTGCAGGACATGCAAGTTCAGTTACACAATTTAAACATTTAGTACAATTATCTTGAATTTCCATTTTCTTACGTTTTCTTTGACCCTTAATAAGAGTACATGGGAACTGTGTTATCACAACACTAACTCCATCATAAGATAATGCTTCTTTATAAATATCAATAGTTTTTCTAATACTATGAGGATTAGTAGTTCTTATAAATTCCACCCCAATAGCCTCAACCAACTTTTCAATATTAATAGCAGGAGCTTCATCCCCTACACCATCAACAGGTAATCCAGGGTTTGGTTGACCCCCAGTCATAGCAGTTATACGATTATCTAATATTGTAACTACAAGATTCTTGTTATTATTATGAACAGCATTTATTAATGGAGCTATACCACTATGGAAAAATGTACTATCACCAATAAAACTACATACATGTTGATCTGTTGCTTTACTAAATCCACATCCATCACCAATACTAGATCCCATACTTAATAAATAATCTGCTGCATTATAAGGAGGACTAATACCTAAGGTGTAACATCCTATATCTGAAGCATATATCATTTCAGATTCTGGAATTTCTAACTCTTCAGCAGCTTTACCTATACTATAATAAGCAGAGCGGTGTGGACAACCTGCACATAATGTTGGTTGACGTAATGGTATAGATTCTTTTAACTCTTTTATACTTGGACTATCCTCAATTTCTGTAAATTCATAATAATCAAGTACAAGGTTAAATGATTCTTTAACTACATCTTGACTATATTCATGTACTTGTGGGAATATTCCATTACGTTTTCCATAAACTGGAATATCTAAACCGTTTTCACCAAGTATTGCTAGAACAGCTCTTTCTAGTATTGGATCTACTTCTTCAACTATGAATATTCCATTTAAATCTTTCACAAAGTCTAAGATTAAATCCTCACTTACTGGATATGATAATCCTAATTTTAATATGTCCATTCCAAGATTATCCTTGTTAATAACATCATATGCATAATTAAATGCACTACTGGAACTTATTACCCCATAATTTCCATATAAATCTGTTTGTGCATCTAAACTATCGAAGTGATAAATTTTGTTTAATTCTGAATCAAATGCATATTTTTCTAATGCATCAATCTTGTTTACAAGTACTGTGTGCATATCTAGTGCATTTGCAGGTACTGGTACATATTGACTTGGATCTTTTTCAAAGTGTCCTCTTGGCCAATATTCTCCAGGAGCATATTCTTCTTCCAATTTTGGCATTTCCCCTAAAGTCACAGGCCCTCTCATGTGAGATACACGAGTTGTAGTACGTACAATTACAGGTAATTCTATTTCTTCAGATAATTTATAAGCATAAACCATCATTTCTTTTACTTCCTGTGGACTGGATGGTTCTAAAATTGGAATATTTGCTTGTCTTGCGAAGTTTCTTGTATCTTGTTCATTTTGTGATGAGAATGTGGAAGGATCATCTGCTACAAGTATTACCATTCCTGCTTTAACTCCACTGTAAGCTGTTGTCATTGTTGAATCACTTGCAACATTCATTCCAACATGTTTCATAAAAGTAAATGATCTAAGGTTACTTACAGCAGCTGTTGCTGCAACTTCCATTGCTGTTTTCTCATTTGCTGAGAATTCAAAATACATTCCTTTATTTTTTGCTGTAACAGATAAGATATTCCCTATCTCTGATGAAGGTGTTCCTGGATAAGTTGCTGCTACTTTAACTCCTGCTTCAAATGCTCCACGCACTGCAGCTTCATTACCGAGTAAAAATAGCTTATCCCCTTTCTCACCATTCATTAATGTTTCATAACTCATAAATATTTCACCGATATCATAAATAAAAATAAATAATAATTAATTTTTAAAAAAAAAAATCTTTTAATTAAAATTATAATATAAATATATCTTTGGTTTTAATAATAGATATATATTTTTATCAAAAAGTTTTAAAAAAAGAATTTTAAAATACTAGTTAAGACAATATAATATATTAATAATAAAATACATGTCTTAACATTTTATAACTTAAAAGAATCATTTAAATTGTGAAGGTAGAAACATTATGAAAATTAAAGTTCACGTATCACGTTTCGATAAAGAAAAGGACGAAGAACCTTATATTGAAACTTATGAAATTGAAAAAACACCTGAAATGAAAGTTTTAGAAGCTTTAAACCTTATAAACGAACAATACAATGCAAATATAGCTTTTAGAAGTAGTTGCCGTGCAGGACAATGTGGATCATGTGCTGTAAGAGTAAAAGGAAATGCTGCCCTAGCATGTAAAAAAGAAATAGTAGATGGAGCAACAATCGAACCATTAAAACTTCCAATAATAAAAGATTTAATAGTTGACAGATCCTCAATAGAAAATAAAGTAGAAAACATGGACTTCCATCTTGAAACAAAAGACCCAGAAGGATTATACACCCCACAAGAAATAGAAGACACAATAAAAGTTAGAAGTTGCATAGAATGCTACAGTTGCCTTACAACATGTCCAGTATACCAAAAATTCCAAGAAGACTTTGCAGGTCCATACTTCATGAGATACATTAGTAAATTCGAATTTGACCCACGAGAAATGAAAGACCGCTTAAGAGAAGGATTTGAAAATGGTTTATACGATTGTACTAGTTGTGGAAAATGTGGAGATATCTGCCCAAAAAATATTAACAGTTTCGGAGATGCAGTAGAAAAATTACGTGCAATCGCATACTCTGAAGGAAAAGGACCATTAGAAGCACATAAAAAAATCCGTAAAATGGTTAAAGAAACAGGAAGATCCGTAAGCAAACCTGAAAAAGGTGGATTTATAGAAGCAATAAATAAAATCAAAAAAGACACTGGAAAAGAAAAACCTAAAGTAGCATTATTTACTGGGTGTATGGTGGATTACCGTCTTCAACATGTAGGAGAAGCTGTAATGAAAGTCTTTGAAGCTAATGGAATCGATGTAGATGTACCAGAAGGCCAAGTATGTTGTGGTTCACCATTATTACGTACAGGACAACGAGATGCAGTTCAAGAATTAGCTGATAAAAACAAAGAAGTATTCAAAGATTATGATACTGTAGTTACAATATGTGCAGGATGTGGAGCAACACTTAAAAATGACCATCCTAAATTTGGTAACACACTAAATGTTTTAGATATTAGTGAATTCCTTATAGATAAATTAGATACAAGTAAAATGAAACCTGTAGACATGAAAGTAACTTGGCATGACCCATGCCACCTTGCAAGAGGGCAAAGAATTAAAGATCAACCACGAGACATTATAGACATGATTCCAGGAGTTAAATTCGAAGAAATGGAATTCCCATGCCAATGTTGTGGAGCTGGTGGAGGAGTTAAATCTGCAAAACCAGAAATCGCAATGGAATTAAGTAAAGACAAAGCACAAATGATTAAAGAAACAGGTGCAGATACATTTATAACAATCTGTCCATTCTGTCAATCAAACTTATTAGACGGTCTAAAAGAAATAGGTGAAACCCAAATTAAAGGTATGAACCTAGTAGAATTATTAAAACTATCATATTGTGGAGAATAAATAAAATGCCAGGTACTGCAAGTGAAAAAGAGGTAGTAGTAGAAGATATATTACCTAAAACCAAAGAAGAAGACGATAATAAAAAAGATGAAGAAGCAGTATCTGAAGGTAAAAGTAAACCTAAAGCTAAATCTACAAAAAGAGCACAATTAACAACTAGTGGATTAACCATTGATGAAGGAACATTACGATTACAGAAAAACATTTATGTAGTGTTTGTAGAATGTGAAACTAGTGGAAATGTAGGATTTTTAGCTAGAACAATGGCGAATTTCGGCCTGGAAAACTTAGTGCTTATAAATCCTTGTGAATTAAAAAATGATGCATATTATCAAGCAATGCATGCAAGAAACACAGTAGAAACAGCAATCATCTGTAATGATCTTAAAACATTTTTAGAAAAATATAAAATTGATTTTATTATTGGTTCAACAGGAACACCTGGAGGAAGTTATAATCTCTCACGAATACCAATAACTCCTGAGGAACTTGGAGAAAAAATAGATCCCAACAATAATATAGCAATACTTTTCGGTCGTGAAGGTGATGGCTTAACAAATGCAGAAATAGATATGTGTGATATTATAGTTAGCATACCTACAGATCCAAGATACCCTATAATGAATATTACCCATGCAGCAGCCATTATATTTTATGAACTCTTTAAAAATCGTAACCATTTCCCCGTAGAAGGGTATGAGGAAAGTACAAAAATAGAGAAAGAATACCTCTTAAAAGACATGGAAGAACTAATAAACACACTTAGAATTCCTGACCATAAAAAACATAATGGACTTAAAACATTTAAAAGCATTATAAATAGAGCATTTATAACTGGAAGAGAAGCGCATACTCTTATTGGAATACTTAGACGTTTGAAAATGAAAATTGATGATGAAAACAATAAATAAATTTATTTCCATTATTTTTGAATTTACATGAAGAAAATAGCTTTTGAGGATATTAGTATATTCCTTGTTAAATATACTTTTAAATATCGTGGAAAAATAGCAGGATTAAGTAAAAAATCCAGATTTTTTGAATACTTAATTGATAAAACTCTTTTTGAAGATGATGAAATCTATATTATTCCTAATGATAATTATATAAAAGAAGCAAATAACTCAAAATCTAAAAAAATAACTGTTAATCAAAAGGTAAGTGAAACTGAAAATATAACAATACCTACAGATATTCTTAAAAATGTGATAAAGGAAGCTGAAGATATTGTAATTATGAACAAATGCTTATGTAGAGTGAGTAGTGATTGTAAAAATTATCCTCATGATTTAGGTTGCATATTCATTGGAAAAGCAACCAAAAAAATTAGCCGAAAACATTGCAGAGAAGCAACTGTAAAAGAAGCATTAGAGCATATAGATAAATGTGACCAGGCAGGTTTAACTCACTTAATCGGTAGAAACAAGATTGATTCTGTATGGATGAATGTGAAACCTAAAGAAGATTTACTTACAATATGTCACTGTTGCCCATGCTGTTGTCTATGGAAAGTTATACCTAATTTAACTGATAATATTCATTCTAAAGTGCAAAAATTACCGGGAGTGCAAATTAACATTAACCCCAGTAAATGTGTTTTATGTGGAAAATGCTTAGATATTTGTTTTACAGATGCAATTAAAAAAATAGACAATTGTATTGTTATAGATGAAAATCTTTGTAAAGGTTGCGGTAGATGTCAATCCATATGTAAAACAGATGCAATAAGTCTTGATTATACTGATGAATCTATTGATACTGTTCTTAATCAAATTGATTCACTTGTTGATTATAAAAAAAGTGGAAAATTAATTAATAATTAAAAAAAAAAGAATTTAGTGAAAAAATAATTTTTTCACTTAAAATTCATCACCAATAGCATATACTGCTATACCTTCAAAGATTAAACTTATTCCAAGAATAATAGCCACATATACTGGACTTGCTAAAGACAAAGCACCTAAAATTATGGTTAAAATACCAAGAATGAGCATTACAACTCCGGAACTTTTTGTAACCATTAAATCTCTAGCAAAAATACTTGTTATACCTGCAATTACCATCATAATTCCTATAATATAAAAGTATATTCCCATTAATGCACTAAATAAACTTACATTTCCTATTAACATTATCCCTAAAATAAATCCAATAATACCAACAATTAAATAAATTGCTGAAGTTCCTTTAGATACAGACCAAAAGTTTGCACCGCCAATTATAAAATAAAGACCTAAAAGGAAAATGCTTAAACCTGCAAATAATGATATTACACCAACACCTGCAAATGGGAAAATAATAACAAGTAAACCTAATATTATCGCTATAATCCCTACGATTTTTCTATTATCCATATTATCTCCTCTAAAATTTTAATTTTTAAAAAAAAAAATTAAAAATATTACTCATCTATATCTGTTTCTTCTTCATGATAAACTAATCCCACAGATCTAAATGTCATCATAAATAGATATGAAGTAATTATTAACGCTGCTAAATATGGACCTACTTCTGGAATCATTTGTACAAGACTTCGAATAATTAATAATACAACAATTAAAATAATCATCATAATATACCAACTTAAAATTAAGCTCCAACCTATATTTTTTAGTTTTTTAGAAACAAATTTTATATTAAAACCCTTTTTGAATCCATGTTCCTCACCTACAATATGCCCTATAAGTGCGAACAATGTAAAGACCAAAAATGCAATAAATGCTATAATAACAGTTACAATTATACCTATAGCTAAATTAATAAGAATTCCATGAGGAACAATCATAGCTATTTTAGCATAATTACTGGAAATAAGAAAAGCCCCATTATCAATCATATGTTGTAATACTGGTGAAGAACTTAAAAGAACTGATGCTTTATGTGCATTACTAAATACCCCTAATAAATAAGCAACAACGACCCCTATAACTAAAGGGAAAAAGAAATAAACAAAATAAAACATTGTAGATTTAAATCCATCAATTATTTGTTCTTTAAATGTAAAATCCGGAGTATCATCTAATCCTTTAACTCCATGATGAACAACACTCACTTCATAACCTGAAACAAATAAACTTCCTATGAAATAAATTATTTTAAAGGCATGATAAAGAAGATTACCCTCAAAAAATTCTGTTAATTCTTCTAATATCACTCCTAAAAGGAATAATACTCCAATAATTAACCATACTTTTTTATTTTCGAATGGATATTTTATGGATTGTTTCACTATATCCACGGC
>JAEZRD010000032.1 GCA_023440975.1 Methanobacteriota archaeon
AATTAGAACATCTGGTGTGGTTCCAAGTAATTCTGCATGTGCTTTATTACATTTAACTGTTATACCATCTTGTAAAATAGCTATTCCTTGTAGACTGTTTTCAAATTCTAGATTGTCTTTTTCATAAAGTAATGTTTCATCACTTTCTTTACTAACTACCATGTTTAATCTATTTTGGGAGTTAATAATGGTTAATGAGAATGAGTCATAGATTTTTTCATTTTTAAAATAATTTACAGTTACTTGTCTTTTTTGATTTGTTTTATATACTTCTTGCATTATATTTAATAGTCCGGATTCAACAGCTTGAGGATATAATTTACTAAATCGTCTTTCGACTATTTGATCATGTTTAACTCTTGAAATTTTTGTAATATAATTTGCAGGGGAGATATAAACAAAATCTGTTATATTATCGTCTATAGGTTTTAGAATTTCTAAACCTAAATCCATACTATCTAAAACTGATTGAAATTTTAGTGTTTGAACTTGTATTTTTTCTTCAACTGGTTGTATGAATGTTTCAAATTCCGCATTTCCTATGATGTTATGTTTTTCATCTAGTATTTCTATTTTTTTCATTTTATTCTTAACCAGTCCCCTTTTAATGAAGTAATTTATTAATTGTTTAATTATTTAAATTATCAGTATATAAATTTTATCATTTGGTTATGAACGAATAGTTACATTGGAATATATAAATAATAAAAAAATAGTAAAAAGTATTACAAATAGTGTAAAAAAAATAAAAAACAAATGAGGAAAAAATTATCCTCTTGCTTCTTTAGCCTTAAATCTTAAACCTTTGTAACCACATTTTCTACAAGTAGTAGCATCAGCAGGGTTACGAGCATTACATTTTAAGCAAATCTTAACATTAAAAATTCTATTTTCAGCTTCTTCAAATCGTGCCATATCTAATATCCTCCCAATAAATCTAATATGATAAAATAAATTATGATTAAAGTAAATAAATTTTTTAATCGAAAAAAATTATGAAACAAAAATAGTAAAATATAGATGTATTCATAAATCTTATAAAAATATATACTCTTCTTAGTATATAAACTTAATGGTAAAACATCATTCCTCATCAAACTGACTTAAAAAATCATTTTGAATATCAACAACCTCTAAACTATTTTTAGCATTACTATAAGCTTCAAGCAACTCATAATTCAACTCAATAAAAGTATGACCCCACTTAAAAGTATCCATAATATCCTTAGCCTGATCCTTAAAACCAGTAATATACAAAGTAGCAGCCACAGCCTCACTAGTAGACAAAGTACAAGGCTTACCATAATTAACAGGATTAGTAGCAACCATAAAAGGCAAAGCCCTGTGATATTTACTTAAATTAAAAAAACTCTTAGACTTACTAACTCTATTCCAACTACAATCCAAACCAACAACACCCCGTCTTTTAACAAAACGCTCATCCTCAGGAGAAACACTACGCTCACTATAAGGATTAAGAACTATAGCCCCATGAGGAATCTCATTCAAATGATAAACCAATTCAGCTTTATCAGTTTTCATCATCTTAATTGCAGTACACTTCTTCTTATCACATTCATTTGCATGAAAAATAGTTACTTTTGGCATAATAAAATCCACATAAAAAAAAATTATAAAAAAGGGAAAATTTTAACCTAATTTGTCCCCTTAGCTTGACTAATTTGTTGAATCAACTGATTATATTGAGCATCACTCATATTTAAAACTTGAGCACCATTAGGAGCACTAGGATTAGTTTTTAAAGTAGCACTCTTTAATAAAGGTTCAACATAATTTTGATACAATGGACAATACAAAGATCCATCACATTTTACAGATGAAGAATTACTTATAACATAAATAAGGAAAGTTTGATTATCCTTTTCAGCTTCACAAATATAAACATTCATTACAGTAGCATTAGTTGTATTATTTGCAATTTGAGCAGTAGGAGCAGCTTGAGAATAATAAATATTCCAATCATTATCACCTAAATGACGATGCTCAGGTGCAGGTAACCCTTGTAATTGCATTAAATCAATTAAAAAAGTACCATTCTTAAGAGTACTCATATTATAAGAAATACCATTCTGTTTATCAGTATAACTAGCTTGATATTGATGGTTAGGTACAGAATCATTAATAGGATTCTCAGTCACATTACCAGTAAAAGAACCACTAATAAATGCTGCATTTAATTCAGTTGTATCCCCAGTATTAAAAATGAAAAAATAACTTGCAGCCACAGCAGCAACTAAAACAACTATCACTACAATGATTATTCCTAAATTCTTCTTATTCAAAGATTTCACTTCCAGAAAATTAATAATTATAAACTATGAAATACATTTGAATTAACTTAATAATAAAATTAATTGAAAAAAAAATAAAAAAAATAGAAAATTAAAAATTGTAAAAAATTTTAACTATAAGAATATACTTTAATTGTCCAATAATCAAGATCCTGAGTATCAACATTAATCACTAAATCACCATAACCATCGAAAACTACACTATCTTCTTTTCCTTTAACAGCACTAGTTGTACCCCAATCCACAGCAGTACTACCAGCATCATAACCATTTAAAGTACTAGTAGTGTACAAATGATTATATCCACCATGATTATTAATAGGCATTGCATAAGCATAAACCTTAACTTTACTACCAGTTAATCCAGTAATAGTTAATTGTTTATTATCAACACCATTAAACGTTTGAACTAAATGCCAACTACCACTAGAAGAAGAAGTACTAGATTCACTACTTTGAGTATTACTACCTGTACTTGAAGAACTACTTGTCGGACTAGACTGACTACTACCAGCAATAGTAGACACACCATTAGTTCCCAAAACAGCACCATTCTGATTAGATAAAATCATAAAAGTAGTACCACAAAGAATTAAAACAAGAATAATAACAGTAACCCCAATAATAGCATATTTCTTATTTTCAGATTTTGGAGCTGAACTATTAATATTAGTTGTATTATTTTGAGTTAAAGGACGGCGAGGAGCAACCAAACTTGTTCCACACTTACGACAGAACTTAGCATCACTAGTATTTTCCATACCACAATTAGGACAAATAACTTTACCTGCCATTTTAGATTTTCACCTTTATTTAAATTTTGTTAAAAAAATAAAACACCCTATATATTTACTATATAATTAAATTAGTTTTTAAATTATTCTATTTTTTTCTAAATTTTAAACTATTAACAAAAAAGATAAATACTTAAAAAAAGATAAAAAAAATCAATAAATTAAACTTGGTGATAATTTATGTGCAGCGGTGGAGGCCCAATGGCCGAAATTGATATGAAAAAATTAAAAACAAAAAGATACCGATGTTTAGATTGCGGAAACGAATTTAAAGGAATCGGCAAACATGTTGTTTGCCCTTCATGCCAAAGTGATAATGTAGAAGCACTTGAATAAAATGAAATTCCTTTTAAATTCTTTCTTTTTATTTTAAAAAAAATATACATTTAAAAATTTTTAATTAATAAAAACTATTTTTTATTTTACAATTTCATCATAAGAAAAAAAATAAAATTAAAAAAAAAAGGTCATTTATATGGAAAATAAAAAAAATATTAAACTAGAAAATGATGAAATACTATTTTTAATAGGGGACACTGGCACTGTAGGTGTAGTTAAACTCTCAGAAAAACAAATGATATTTTTAGGAACCCCAGATAATGATGAAATAATACAATTTTTAGATCCCGGAGATTTAATAGCTGTAAGTGCTTTTGGTTTAGGAGAAAAATATGAAAAAGGAATCAGATCCCTCATTTATATTACTAAAGATATGAATGCTCCTATTATTGTACTACCAAAAAATCATCCATCAAGCAAAAGATTAACTATGGTCATAAGTGTAGGTGAAAATGTACGCCTAGATTGTGACATAACACCAGGAACACACCCAGAACAAGATATATTATGTAGTTGTGCTGGACTTACAGGTTTAGAATTAATCAAATCCAAAGATGGAGTTTGTGTTATTGGAAACCTCCAAGATTACAAAATTGAAAAATTCTAAAGAAAATTTAATTCTAAATTTTTTTTAAATAAAATTTTTATACAAAGTTTTATTATAAGAAAATGTTTAAATAATTAAAAACTAATACTAATTAATATTATATAGGATATGAATAAAATGATGTTAGAACCAATTTTCTTATTATTAGGTCAATTATTAACCATAATAGTAGTTACACTATTCATCATTCTTATAATCACATTAATATTAGGTAAAATCCTATTAAAAAAAGATATACTAATTTTTCCTAGACTAATTTTATTTGGAGTAGATGCTTTCTATTCCCCACTCAAAAAATTAGCTAAAAGTTTAGGATTTGATGATACTTTAGTAGACCACATAGGTGTAGAAGTAAGAAATCAAGTAAATGAAAAAAGATTCGATAGCATTTCTAATGAAGATAAACTAATTTTTTTACCCCACTGTTTAAGAGTTGCTGATTGTGAAGCAAGACTTACAAAAAACGGAGTAGAATGTACTGAATGTGGTAGATGCAGTATAGGGATAATTAAATCTAAAGCAGAACCAATGGGTTATGGAGTTTTCATCGTGCCCGGAAGTAGTTTTGTGGAAAAAATTATCAAAGAACAAAAATTCAAAGGAATATTAGGAATAGCCTGCTATGAAGATTTAAACCATATGATGATGAAACTTTCTGATTTCGCCCCACAAGGAGTACTATTATCTAGAGATGGTTGTTTTCAAACTAAAGTAGATGTTAAAAAAGTTTTAGACAAAATAAGTTATGAAAAGCAGGATAACACCAAACAAACCACTTTTGCAAAATAAACAAAAAAGGATTGAATTTTTCTATGAAAGATAATCCCGAAGAAATTCCAATAACAGATACTCATATTCATGTAGATCCATTTAATGGAAAAGGCCCAATAAAAACTGCTGAAATTTTTTATAATAACGGCGGAAGAGTAATGATTATACCAAATAAACCTGCATGGAATATGGGAGAAGCTGCAAATTATAACAAAGGAATGGATTTAAATATAGAATATGTTAAACAAATAAATACAGAAACAAAAGTTAAGGCATATAGTTTTCTTGGAGTTCACCCTGCAGAATATTCTAATCTTATAAGAGCAGGAAAAAGTTACGAATCTGCATATAATCAAGTTATAAAATCCTTAGATTATGCATATAAACTTGTGGAAAAAGGTGAATCTTTAGGAATAGGTGAAATTGGAAGACCCCATTACCCTGTTGAAAAAGAAGAGTTAAAATATCATAATAAAATTCTGGAATACTGTTTAAATTTAGGAAAAGATTTAAATTGTCCTGTGATGTTACATACTGAAGATTTCACACCTAAAGAATATGAAGAAATAGCGAATTTATCAGATAAAATAGGATTTAATAAAAATAAGCTTATTAAACATCATGCAGGACCTAGTGTTTTGGAAAAAGAGAATTTTGGTTTAATGCCAAGCATTACAACTAATAAAACTAATATTATAGATGCCTTAAGTAAAGGTACACGGTTTTTTATGGAAACTGATTTTTTTGATGAAGATAGTCATCCCGGAATGGTTTTAGGTCCTAAAACTGTCCCCAAAAGAACATTAAATTTTATTGAAAATGGGAAAATGACAGTTGAAGATGCTTTTAAGATACATAAAAATAATGTTGAGAAAGTATTTGATATAGATCAAGATTAAATAGTACTATAATATTCTATAAAATCATCAGATTCTGGTGTTTCTGCAAATTGATTAATAAAATCATGTAAATCCTTGACAAACTCTTTTTTACGTTTATCTTTATCTGTAATTTTACTATAATCCTTTTTTACAGATAAAGTCATTAAAAGATTATCAGTTTCTAATTCTAATTCAGGATAATCTGAAGTGTCTAATAATCCTAATTCATCCAAATCATCCAAATCCAAATCCAGATTATCTATATCCAATATAGCTTCTTTATTATCTTTTTCATCCATACAATTATCCCCATTTTTTAAAAAAAAAATATTTGGATTATTTTTTTTATCTTCCTAATTGTTGATGAGCACGTGCTAGGTGTCCTGCTGCTAATGCTCCCATAAGAGATAATTCTCCAGCCATAACTGTGGAAACTATAACTTCGGCTAATTCATGAACATTATCAAATCCTGCTACTCCTAAAATGTTTAAACTTTCTTGAGCAGTTTCTAATCTAGTTCCTCCACCTACAGTTGCAATTGGTAAATCTGGCATGTTTATACTGAAGTATAAATCTCCATTACGATTTTCTGCATGTGTAATACCTAATGATCCTTCAGTTACATGAGCAGCATCTTGTCCAGTTGCCAAAAATATTGCTGCCACCATATTCGCATAATGAGCATTAAAAGCCATTGTCCCTGACACTGCACTTCCAAGTAAATTTTTAGCAATATTTACTTCAACTATTGCTTCTGCTGTAGTCTTAAGCTTTTTTTCTACAATTTCTTCAGGTAAAATAATATCTGCAACTACAGTTTTACCTCTTCCTTCAATTAAGTTCATGTTAGAAGGTTTTTTATCTACACACACGTTTCCACTTAACGCAATATGTTTTGCATTAGTTTCTTCAGATAATAGTTTTAAAACTTTTTCTGTAGCTATTGTAACCATATTCATACCCATACTGTCACCAGTACTGTATACAAATCTTGGATAAACATATGACCCAACAATAAGTATTGGATCTATTTTTAATAATTTACCATGACTAGTTGTTGATTCAGCTATTTCTTTAACTCTTGTGAAGTTTTCTTCAAACCATTCTTTAACTTTAATAGCATCTAATGAATTTTCAGTTTTAATTACTGGTGCACGTGTCATTTTATCACTAATGACTCTAGCATTACATCCACCAGCTGCACTTATTGCACTTGCTCCTCTATTTACACTTGCAAGTAAAGCTCCTTCACTTGTAGCTAAAGGAACATAATACTCTTTTAATCCGTTTTCACCATTTACTTTTAATGGTCCAACTACTCCTATTGGTATTTGAATAGTTCCTATAGGATTTTCAATATTTTTCTTCATAGCTTGATTCATATCTAAAGTATAAGAACCAATATTTGTTAAATCAGAACTAGTTTTAGTAGCTATAAATTCTCGTCTAATATCTAAAGCTTCTGTAGCATCTTTAGTATATTTGTCTATTTGGTAAAGTTTCATTTCACCATTCAATAATTTTTGAATGATTTCTTCTTTTTCCATTATTATCAATCCAAATTAATAAAAAAAAATTAGTTTAAAAAGAGAGATTTTAAAATCTTTTATTTTGCTCTTTTTAATAATTCAACAATTTCTGAAGGTTTTCTTGCAACTTCAACCCCTACATCATTAAATGCTTTGATTTTTGTTGCAGCAGTTCCAGAATCTCCTTCGATAATTGCTCCTGCATGACCCATACGTTTTCCTGGAGGTGCAGTTAATCCTGCTATAAATCCTACTACGGGTTTAGTTATATTATCTTTTATATATGCAGCAGCTTTTTCTTCAGCACTTCCACCAATTTCTCCAATTAAAACAATTTGATCAGTGTCTGGATCATCTTCAAACATTTGGAGAATATCTGTGTAATTAGTTCCAATGACAGGGTCTCCCCCTACACCTAAACAAGTACTTTGTCCGATTCCGGCATTTGTTAATTGTGATGCTATTTCATAAGTTAATGTTCCACTACGACTTATTACTCCAACATTACCTGGTGTGAAAATGTGTGTAGGCATAATACCTAATTTTCCTATTCCTGGTGATATTATTCCTGGTGTGTTTGGACCTATAACAACTTTTCCTTTACGTTTTGCATATTCCATTATTTGTATACTATCATGGACGGGAATATGTTCGGTTATTATAATTACAACATCCATATATCTTATGGATTCAAAAGCTGCATCTTTTGCAAAAGGACCTGGTACGAAGATGATACTAGTATTTAAATCTTGATTTTCAGTAGCTTCTTCTATACTATCATAAATTGGCACACCTAATAATTCTTGTCCACCTTTACCTGGTGTAACCCCTGCCAAAATATTTGTATTATAATCTAACATTTGTTCAGTGTGAAAAGAACCTTGTTTACCGGTTATTCCTTGAACTAATGCTTTTGTATCTTTATTTAATAATATCATAAATAATTTACCTCTTGTAAAATTTTTAAATTATTATAAAGTTCTTATAAAATTATTATTATTAATAAAGTTTATGATTTTAATCATATTAAAAGTTTTTTAAATTAAATTATTATTAAAAAAGAGCAAAAATAATATAAGAAAATAAATAAAAATTGGATAAAATTTATTTAAGAATTCGAGTTTTGTTTTCAAATGGAACTGCTAAATCTATTATGTTACCATTCATAAAAGCAGTTGCAGAAATAATTACACTACCAGGTATGACATTACATGGAGTGTGACGTTTAACAAGGTAAGTATTTTTACATCCAAGTGCAGCACCTATCATTGCACTGCTTATAACTCCAACTTGTTCTAAGTTATTTACTGTTGCAACAACTACAGGATCATCGGTCTCATTACTTACAAATCCAACACCTGGAATTTCATTAGTTTCATTTTGAATTAATGAAACATCAGTACAGGCTTTAATCCCTTTTGCTGCTTCAATAGAACTTTCAGCAACATGAGCAACAAATGATTCTCCTCCATAAGTATCAAAGTGTAAGATTATAGCATCGGGAAGGCAATTTTTATTAATATTTGCTGTTGCATATGAAATTCCTTCACCTGCTTCTTCTAAAGTTTCACCTATTCCTGCAATATCTCCTATGTCCTCAGCATTATCTTTTAAAATATTTACTATTTCTTTGTTTATTTTTGGTAAATCTTCATCTTTAACAAAAGCAGATATTACTACATCATCTCCAGTAATATTAGTTAATGCTGCTTTAACTGCACCCATTTTTGTTAATTTGGGAATATCTTTTTCAAGATTTTTTATTAAATTTTCACTACAGGATACATCATTATTAGATATATCTGCACCTATACATATTACTTTCATAAGAATCAAATCATTAATTGGTTATTTTTTAAATTTCAGTTCTATTCCAAATCCTTTTACATTTAGTAAGGTTAATTCTGCTTCTAATTGATTTGTTAAACTATTGATTATTAAGAAACCTAAACTTTTATCATGATAAAAGTCAACATCTTCAGGCAACCCTATTCCATCATCATATGATTTAAGTATTATATCTTCATCTTTAACTTTTAAGGTTAAATAAAAGTTTCCTTTATCCTTATTTGGAAATGCATATTTAATTGTGTTTAATGCAACTTCATTAACAAGTAAACCTAAAGGTATGCTTTTTTTCATTTCTACTTCTACATCCTCAATATCCAAATGAGTATTTATATACCCATTTGTATAATTATTAAATAAATTATTCATTCCTTCAGTAAGGAATGATTTAAGATTTACTGATGAAATATCAGAGGAGTTATAAACTTCTTCATGAGTTAATGCCATTGTTTGAATACAATCTCTAGTATCTTCCGCAATACTTAATGGATTTTCCTAATTATAACGTAAATCTAAATTTAATAAACTAATGATTAATTGTAGATTGTTTTTTACTCTATGATGAACTTCTTGAAGTAGTATTTTTCTATCTTTAGATAATTCTATTAATTTTTCTTCACGATTATACCTTTCAGTTGCATCATTTATAAAAGTAACAAAGGATTCTAAATCCCCATTTTCATTGAATTTAGTAGCTCGAACATTACCCTCAAGAATCTTACGTTCACCATTAGGAGTGGTTATAATACGAACTTTATGTAAATTTGGAGCATCCGGAGTCAATTCACCTAAACGTTCAACAAACATTCCTTTTTCTTCAGGAATAACAAATTCTTCAATTAAATCAATATCTCCAGGATAATCCTCAGGACTAATCTCCAAAATATGATAAATCTCAGAAGTCCAAGAATACTTACCATCCTCAAAAGTACCAATCACAATCTTACTAATATCCTGAATAACATCCAAATTACGTTGAAGATCTAAAGCAGATTGTTTAGCTAAAGTTTCTTCTGTTATGTCTCGGGTAAATCCTATTCTAGCATATTCTCTCCTATTAGCTGGTTTTAATTTTATAACAGTTTTTAAAATTTTAATGTTTCCTTTAGCTGTTTTTACTTTATACTCAAAGCTTCTTATTGGATTTTCTTCATTTAATCCTGCCACATTATTTGAAATGATTTTTTTATCCTCAGGTATACAGTATTTAAATAAAATATTTGATTGTTTTTCTGAAGAGTAATTTTCATGAGGAATTTCAAGTATTGTGCATATTTCATCAGTCCAGTGAAATCCTTCTTTATCTTCATAAGAATATGCGGTTTTACTCATTTCTTGAATATCTTCTAAGTGATTATTAAGATCTGAAAGTTCTTCTTTTGATTCTTTCAAGTCAGTTACATCTAAAAAGGTTATTAAAATTATTTCCCTATTAATAGGACGTATATGAATAGTGAACCATTTGAGTTCTCCTTCTTTTGTTGTGATTTGTATTTCAGCATCATTTGCATGCATTTTTTGATTAAATATATTATTAACTGCATCACGTATACTATTAATTTTTGGTGTGAAATTGTAAAAATTAGTTATTAGATTATCTAATCCAATATCATTTAATTCATCAATAGAATATCCTAATGAATCTATTAAAACTTGATTTATACGGGTAATATTTCCATTATTATCAATGTACAATGATGGGAATTTTGATTCTTGGAATATTTTTTCTCTTTTTTCATGTTCTAAATAGTAATCTGTTACATCTTTAGTGCAAATATACACATAATCTCCTTGTTTAATAAAGAATTGTTCTTTTACAGATAATAAATAATTGTTTTCATATATTTTGAAACCTCCATCTACTCGTAAGTTTTCTTTATATACATATTTTAAAATGAGAAATAGGTTTAAATCTTTAAACTTAGGGAATGATTTTTCAAGTAAATGTCCTACTAAATTAAAATTTTGTTGTTTTCCCATATTCCACAGGGAGTTACTTTTATAAATAAAAAGGTAATCATTGATTTCATCTATTGGTTTTAAAATATCAATACTGTAATCTATATTGTCAAATAAACTTTTAAGTGGATATTCTTCAACTTCTTGGTAAATTGGTGTATTTTCTAAAATGTCTTCAAGATTTTCAATTTCTAATCTTCCTGAAAATCCAGGCATGTTAGATTTAAAAACTAAAGTATACATTTTTTTGGCTCTGAATTTTTATTATTATATATGTTTATTAAAATAGTGAATAAATGTTTTGTTAATTAAATTATGTTTTAAAATAAAAACTTAATTTAAAAAAAATGGTGGGGAAAATGATTTTTATAAGTTATAAACTTCTTCAGCAGGTACAATTATAACATTATTTTCTTCTAATTTTTCAATTAAGTTTTCAAGATTATTAGTATATAAGAGAAGTATTGCTTTTTCAGATTTTTCATGTGTGAAAGCATATAAATAATCAAGGTTCATACTATTATCTTGCACAATTTTTAATATTTTACTTAAACCTCCAGGAGTATCATCTAATTGAACTCCCACAACAGGAGTGACTTTTACAGTAAAATTATTATTTTCTAAACATTCTTTACCCTTCTCAGGATTATTTACAACTAATCTTAAAATACCAAAATCAGAAGTATCCGCTAAACTTAAAGCCCTGATATTAATATCTGATTGAGCTAAAACATCTAATGCTTTATATAAACGTCCTGTTTTATTTTCTAAAAATATACTTAATTGATTAATCATTTTATCTGACATT
>JAEZRD010000068.1 GCA_023440975.1 Methanobacteriota archaeon
ACACTAAGCAACTTATCATGAATTATAAATTAATTAAATACTCCTAGAACAGATAATGCATACTTAACTAAAATCAATACAATAATTATAATCATTATTAAAATATCATTTTTTCACAAGCCCCAAAAAAAACAGTCCTAAAAGATTTCCTTATTAACCTTATTTAAAAAATTAAAAGTAACTTCCAAATCAAAAAAAAAAAAGTAAAAAAAAGTAAAAAATTAATAAAATTTTAGTTTGGAGCATCCTTAGATGCCCATCTAACAGTCATTTCAGTAAATGGTTGTGCAAGAACATTCCAAATCAACATTATAACCCAATGAACAATAATCATAATACCAATATCTAAAACTGGAACAGTACCAATAAATGCTAAACCAATGAAAACAAAATTATCAATAATTTCACCAGTAGCTATAGCACCAAGATTTTTCCATCTTAAATACTTCTTAGAACCACTATTAGCAATTGTAGTTAATCTAGCATTAGCAAAATTACCTAAAAGATAACTAATACAAGAAGCTAACAAAATTCTAGGAGTTTGAAGGAAAACAAAACCAACACTAGATTGTCCTGCCCAATAAGAAGGATAAGGAAGAACAACCATAATTGTAGTTACTACAATAAATAATAAACTTGTAAGTAAACTTAAAACAATTATCCTTTGAGCAGACTCCTCACCATAAACTTCAGTCATAACATTAGTTAAAATATAAACTAAAGGATAAATTAAAACACCAGCAGGAACAACAAGTCCCCAAAATCCTAAATTTAAAATTTTAACAGTACATACATTAGCTATAATAAAACTAGCACAAAAAACCGCAATAACGATTATCTTTTTTTGATTAAAATCAAAATTTGTATTAAAATTCAAATAAACCATACCTCACATTTTAATTAAAAAAAATTAGAATAAATAAAAAAAAATTATTACTTATACACATTAATCTTTATATTAAAGTAATATTAATATTTTTTTAATCTAAACTTAAAACAAAAGATAAAAGTTTACTCATTAAAACTAGGATAAACTTCACGTAATAATTTACGATAATTCTCATTCTGCAATTCAAGACTAATCATATTAGTCTTATTAGCCTTAACCAAATGCTCATTAGTACGAATCAACTCATCAATACGCTCATCCTGCTTTGATATAATATTATCCTTCTGAACAAGTAAACTTTCATAGGTTTTCCCAATCTTTCGCAATTGTAACTCAAGATTCTCACTATTAGACTGAATTTGAGACTTATACTCATCAATTAAACCTCTCAAATATTTAACCTGATCATGTTTATCTTCAATAATAATAATTTTATCCTTAACTTTCTCTTCTAAATCATTTAATTCTTTAATATGAGCTTTTTCATTATTAATTTCACTTTTTAACTTATATTCAAGTTTATCTTTCTCATATTTACTTTTAAGAATATGGGAATTTAATTTATTAATCTCTTCATTCTTTTGAGCTAATTCCATATTTAACTCATCAATCTCCCCTTCTCGCAATTCAAGTGTTTCCTCTAAATCTTGAATTTTATTTTTAAGATAATTACCTTTTTTCTTATGATTATTATTAGTATTATTAGTCATTTAATCTAAATCCCATTTTTTTTTAATTTTAGCATTCTTAGTTTACATTTTTGTTGGAATTAATATAAAAAAATAATTATTCCAAATCCCAATACTCACCTTTATCATTTAAGCCAATAGGAAACTCACAACGCTTTAACCATTCATTAGTAGTTACTTCAGCAATAGGATTAGAATTAACAGATTTTTGAAACTTATTAATACTTAATTTAACACATTTAGAATCAATAGTATCATCATCATTCTTAAACATTTGCCAAAAATGATCAATTAAATGTAATAAAAGAATCTGAGTTTTACCTTTATAAGTATAAACATTTAAAACTTTAAACTTTGAATTAGCAGCGGCTACATGAAGATTCCAATTAGTTCCATGCTCATGAGCTGAAATATCCTTCATATGATTAGTTAAAATCGTGAATCTGTGACTTGTAACCATTCCACCAACCTTATCTGTTGCATCCACAAATGCTTTTTCCTGTAATATTCTTCCAACTTCATATTTACTTTCAAAATCAGGGGATAAATTAACATCTCTTACAAGATATTTCACATTATGATAAGTAGATTCATAAATCTTATACTCAGGACTATCTTTATCATTAAAATCAATTTTATAAGGATCTTTATTTTTACCTAACACATCATTATTATAAGGGTCTACTTTAGTTAAGTATTCTGTATACTCCCAATCTATAAGGTTTTCATTTTTAGTAATTCTTCTAATTTCATTTCGAACTTCCATTAATGCAAAACCTAGTAAATTCTCTCCACCATTCTTCTTATTCACTCCCCAAACATTATCTTTTGAGATATAAACAAGAATCTTATCTCCTGTATTTAATAATTGTTTTTTTAATTTTTCATCTTCCATGATTTTATAATAAAATGCATTTAAACATACAGTATATTTTATTTTATCCCAAATCTCCTCTTCTTCTTCTGTGAATTTATTTTTGAAATGTTTTAAATTATTTAACGGAACTCCCTGAACTTTAGCTTTTTTAAAACAATCAACTTTAGAAGAGAATATAGCATGTTCTACTGATGAAAACTGCCATGTTGCAAATAATATTTTTTTATCCTCATTTTTTATATTCAAAAAATGATTAGCTATTTCTATGTTTTTAATATTCTTCCAAATATTATCTTCATTATCTTTAGCATAATCTTCTTTTAAATTATTTAAATCATATTCTGGTTTTCCTGATTTTCTCCAACACATTCCTAGTAATGGTGTGAATTTTAAACTTGGAATTTCTTTTTTAAATTCTTTAAATGACTTATCTTTCCAATTTAATGGTTCAGGGAATAATTTTTCAAATTCCATTTTATTATGTAATACTTTAAAAAAATTTATCCGATATTCTTCACCATAACCCATTCTCCATCCTAT
>JAEZRD010000074.1 GCA_023440975.1 Methanobacteriota archaeon
CTTCGAGTTCTAAATAGGCATCATATTCTGGTTTTTCTTCTTCTAAAATTTTTTTATGAAATTCAATGTCTTCTAAAATTTTCTTATATTTATCTTCATCGGATTTTAAAGTTTTAATTTTATTTACTGCATCTTTGAATTTGAGGTAAATAGGTAATTTTTGACTGTATTTTTCAAGTCTTTTCATTTCATTTTCATTATGAGTAATTTCATCGGCTTGGTCTTGAAGTTCTTTTTTATCTTGGACTAATACTTTAGCATTATTGATTTCATTGGTTAAGTTAGTTTGTAATGCTTCATAAATACCTTTTTCAGTTTCCATTTGTCCTTTTATAACTGCTTTATTATCATGGTCTTTATTGAGTTTTTCTAATTTTGCATCAGCTTCATTACCCTTTTTTTGTAAATTATCAAGTTCTTGTTTTTTAAGTTTTAACTCATAATTAAGTTCTGTTTCACTACTTAATTTTCCTCGAATTTCTGCTGCTGTTTTATCATATTCATTTATTAATGGTAAACTGTTTTTCCATGCTGCTTCTAATTCTTCTAATTTTAGTAATTTTCCAATTAGTTGTTTACGTTGAGCTGGTGTTTTACTTACTAAATCTGCTATTTCACCTTGTCTCACATATATTGCATTTAAAAATAGATCTCCATCCATTTCTAGTATAGATTGTATTTCTTTATTAACTTCTGCATCTCCTGCAACCATTTTTTGTTTTCTATCACCGATTTTTGCATATAATGCTGCATTAGATGTTGTTTGTGTTTTGTTTCTTTCAATTTGATATTCTCGTCCATTAACTACAAAGTCTAATACTACGCTCATTTTTTCATTGTTTTTATGGACATTATTGATTCTTATTAAATCGTTTATTTTTCTTGCAGTGTATTGTTTAAAGAGAGCGAAACTTATTGCTTCAAATATTGTTGATTTTCCTGCTCCATTTTCTCCAACTATTACACTTATTCCTGGTTGGAAATCAATTGTTGTGTTTACATGTGATTTGAAGTTTTTAAGTTGTAAATTTTTAAAAATCATACTTATTCATCCTCCCCTTTAAGCACGCCACTGTTTTTCATTTCTTTTTTGATTTCTTCTTCAGATATGTTTATTCCATGTTCTCCAAAGTAGGAATTAAAAAAGTCTTCAGCTATTTTTTCTGATTCTGGTAATTTATTTTTGGATAAATTTTCGAATAAGTCAATTGCTAATCTGTCAACATCTTCATTTTCTAAATCTTCTAATTTTTTAACAATTAGTTGACGGGGTTCTAAAGTTTTTTCATTTTCTATGGCTAGTAAATCTTCTTTAATTTTATCTGGCTCAAAGTGTGGTCTTATATTTAGGGTGTAATCATCTAGTGTTTTATGTACAGTTTCAAATACTTCTTGATTGGTAAATTGACCATTTTCAACTGTTATATCAACTATTGGTTTGTTTTTTAATTTTATGATTTCATTTTTGAGTGTTTGAAGATCAGGTAAGAGTTGATTGTATTGTATTGTTTCTTTTAAGAAGTCTCTAGGTAAGTCTACAGATATTCTTTCTGTTTCTGGCATGTCTCCAGAGAGGTCTACTAATTCAAATCCTTTTCCATTCTTTTTGTAATCTCGTATTTCATTTGTTTTCCAAATTTCGGTTGATCCTGGGTAAACTAGTTTTCCTTTTCCATATCTTTCATTTATATAGTTGTGTACGTGTCCCATTGCATAGTAGTTGAAGTTTGTTGGGAGTTCTCCGGTTTCTAGTTCATAGTCAAATGGGAGGTATTTGTCTATTCCTTGATGAAGAATTAATATGCTTTTTTCATATTCTTCTGCTTTTTTACTTGCTTCTTCGAGTTTTTTCATTAGAAGGGGTTTCATAGATTTGGACATGTATGGTATTCCTGTGATGAATATGTCTCCTTCTAAGTAGAATGGGCGTTGTTGATCTATTAAACGGAACCCTAATTTTCTGAATAGTTCTTGTGGAGGTACGAATCCTTTTCGTTGGATTACATCATGGTTTCCGGTTATTCCATACATTGGTATGTCTGCTTTTCTTAGTTTGAGTAGTGCATTTTGGAATGTTACTAGTGCTTTTGGTGATGGTCTGTTTGTTTCGAATAGGTCTCCACTGTGTATTACGAAGTCTACTCTTTCTTCTATTATTTTGTCTACTATTTTATTGAATGTGTAATAGAAATCATTTTCACGTTCTAGTAGACCGTATTGTTTATACCCAAGGTGGGTATCTGCTATATGAGCGAATTTCATTAGTTTTCTCCCTTACTTTATTTTTTTATTAAAAATTAGATTTTTTTTGTTTATAATTGTTATATATTATAAATTATGTTTTGTATTATTTCATTAATAATATTTTTTGTAATGTGTTTTTTTATTTTTTATTTGTATTATTTTGAACAATTTTTAGTTTTTAATTTGATGAACGTTCCTATGTTTCGAAACATAAAATAATGTTTTTGTTAGTTTGTCCATTTTAAAATTTTAAATTATATTTTTGTTTTATTTTTTTCTAAATTTTTAAAAGTTTTCTAAAAACTAATTTTATTCGTGAGTATAAGAACCAAGATTAAATTTAATTCAAAAATCGATTAAAATAGATAAAAATTAATAAAACAAACAAATATCTAATGAAACTTAAAAATAAAGAAAATAAGAAAGCTTTATATTATATAAAAAACAATACTTTAAGTAAAGAGATAAAACTCACCACAAAGGCGAGATTAAAAAACTATAAAAAATCTTTAAATTAAAAACAGTTGCATAAAACACGAACATAAACCTCAAGGAGGGAGATTTCATGAAAAAACTAGAAGAAAACATAGAATCAAAGCTTACAAACTACTTAAATAATATCTACGATGATGTTAACGATTTTAGATGTGAACTAAGCGATGATGGATGCAAACTAAAAATAATATCAAACGGAGGATTAACTGGACATGAAATACTCCCAGAATATGTAGAAAATATAGAAAAAATAACTAACAGTACATATCAAGGGACAACAATCATTTCCGGAAAATATCAAATGAACTATAAAATAAACGACTAAAAAAAATAATATTTTCAAGGGGGAAAATATAATGAAATTCGATCCAAAAATAAACAAAGAACTTCAGAAAAAAATAGACAAAGCATTCAACGAATTCTACCCATTCTTAGACTTAACTGAATACACATTTAACATTTCAAAAGATAATCCAAAACAATTAGACATAAGCTCACAAGATTTTGATATAAAATATTTAACAAATAAAGATATTAATACATTTGAAAAAATAATTAATGCAAAATTATTATGTGTGAAAATTATTAATAGCAGAATTGTTGTTTCATACTTATTCAATGAATAATAAAAAAAATGAACAAATTAATGCTTTAATATAATTTTCACCCCAAAACCTTTATCTAAATCTAATTCACAAATAGTACCATTAAGTTGAGCTACTAAACTTTTAACAATTATAAAACTTAAATTTTGAGATGCCTCTAAATCAAAATCTTTAGGCATACCTACCCCATCATCATAGCAACAAAAGACTGATTTAGAATCATGATAAAAATATTTAACATAAAAATTACCTTTCTCACCATTAGGAAATGCATATTTAATATCATTTCTAGCTAATTCCCCCCCCCCCAATTAACCCAATAGGTATCGCATTATACATTTCAATTCTGAAATTTTCTATATTTTGGTGCAATGTAATATTATCTGCATTATACTCTTTAAATAAATCGTTTAATCTGTTTGTAATATAACTTTCAATATCTACATTTTCATCTTCTGATTTATAAATAAGCTCAAGAACTAAAACCATATTTTGAATACGATCTCGAGTATTTTTCACAGCTTCTTCAGGTTTATCTGGATGATATCTTAATTCTAAATTTAACAAACTTAAAATTAATTGTAAATTATTCTTCACCCTATCATGAACTTCACTAAGTAAGAATTCTTTAGTCTTTAAGGTTTCTTCCATTTGTTTTTCATATTCATATAATTTAGTTACATCTTGATAAAAACCTATTCTTATACCTAAATTATTATCATCATATGTTTGATTTAATAAGATATGTAAATATTTTATAATACCTTTTCCAGTTTTAACACGAATTACAAAATCTTTATCTAAATCTTCTTTAGAAAAACTATTAATATTATTTTCTAGAATATTCTTATCCTCTTCAATTACAAACTCACTTAATAAATTTTTATTATCATCATTTAAAGGTTCAATTTCTAGAATCTTATAAATTCCTGGTGACCAATTTATTTCACCATTTTATTCATAACTTAATGCCGCAGTAGTTAAATTTTCAAATGAGAATAATGTCTCATCTAAATGTAAAGCTCTATCTTCTTTCTCTTTAATTTCAGTTATATCCCTAATACTTGATTGAATAGCAAATTCTCCATTGTAAATGGTAGGTGTAATATATATTCTTAAATATTTGTTTTTACCATTTTTATCAATGAAGCTCATCTCTAATTCTGAAAAGAATTTATTATGATTAATTATCTCTAAATATTCCTCAAATATTTTATTAGCATTTAAATTTAAACTTGATAAAGCTTCTATATAATCTTTTGAATTATCAAATTGCCCTACACTTTTAAATTCTTCTCGAGTATAAGTTAAAATCTTAAAAAATGCATCATTTACTCTTAATAATTTAAAATCTGAATTTAATGTTAGTAAACCTTCTTTATTAGTATAATATAATTTTTCTTCTTGTCTTTTTAACTGTTCAAATTTAGTATTATCCTGAGAAAACATAGCCACAGAATTATCAACTTTTATAAAGAAAATAATTTCATATAATACTATATTTTCTTCTTCATCATAAATTTCTAATAATAAGTCTATTCTTTCATCTT
>JAEZRD010000085.1 GCA_023440975.1 Methanobacteriota archaeon
TATAAAAATGAGGCATCAGATGAAAAATCTGAAGATCCAAGAAAAGGTAAAGGCGGATTCTTCTCTTTTATTAAAGAAAAAACATTATCTGAGGATGATGTAGATGAAATTTTATTTGAATTAGAAATGTCTTTATTAGAGGGGGATGTTGCAATAGATGTTGCTACTACAGTAGTTGACTCTGTAAAAGAAGATCTTGTAGGTCAAAAAATCAAACGTAGTAGTGATATAGAAGAATATACTTATGATGCTTTACGAAATGCAATTTCAAAAATTATTGACATTGAAGGAAAATCAATGACAGAATTAATTGAAATGAAGAAAAAAGAAGGTGAACCTTTAGTTGTAATGTTTGTAGGTATAAATGGAACAGGAAAAACAACAACTATTGGAAAATTAGCCAATTATTATCTTAAAAAAGGATATACTCCTGTTATTGCTGCATCAGATACCTTCCGTGCTGGAGCTATAGAACAGGTAACATATCATGCAGATAATGTTGGTGTTAAAATAATAAAACATGAAAAAGGTTCAGATCCTGCGGCTGTAGCATTTGATGCAGTTGCACATGCAAAAGCACATAATAAAGAATTAGTCTTAATTGATACAGCTGGAAGAATGCAAACTAACACAAATCTTATGGATGAAATGAAAAAAATTAGAAGAGTTGCAAAACCTGATTTAGTCATATTTGTTGGGGATGCTTTAACAGGTAATGATGCTACAGAACAAGCAACTAAATTTAACGAAGCTATAGATATTGATGGGGTTATTTTAACCAAAGCGGATGCAGATTCAAAAGGTGGAGCTTCACTTTCTATAGGGTATGTTATTAAAAAACCTATAATGTTCTTAGGAATGGGACAAGGATATGATGATATAATTGAATATGATGCAAATTGGATGTTAGATCAATTATTTGCAGAGACATAACTAATTATAAATAAATCTTTAAATAGGGTGAATTTGAGAAATGAAAAAAAATAGTATTTTTTTAATATTAATTTGTATTTTAATTGTATTGTCACTGGTAGCTTCTGGAGCTACATTTTTATTAGGTAATCAAATTCAATCTTCATTAGAACCAAAGGGAAATGTATCAATTAGTGTTACTGGAGATGTAATGTTCGGTCGTAAAATGCCTGGTGTTTTAAGTTCTAATGAAAGTCCATATAGGTATGTATCAAATGTTACAAATAACTCTGATATTTTACTTGTAAACTTTGAAAATCCTGCAACAAACTCAGGTACAGCATTTAAAAGTGATGTGCCTCTTAAATGTAGTCCTACATATGTTCCTTTAGTTAAAGGAGCTAACACTACAGTGTGTGCAATGGCTAATAATCATGCATTTGATTATGGTGAAGTAGGAATGAATGACACAATCAATAATCTCAACCAAGTAGGAGCTATACATATTGGTGCGGGACTTAATGTTGGAAATGCATCTGCACCTGCAGTAATACATTCTAATGGAAGAACAATCACTATCTTAAATTATATGGATTCTAATAATTTTGCAGAATATGGACAAGATGTAATGCCTAAAGCTACTGTTAATAGTGCTGGTTATTCTGCTTATAATGAAACATTAGCAGCACAAGAAATCCAAGCGGCTAAGGATAATGGTTCAGATTATGTGATTGTTTATATGCATTATGGTAATGAATATAGTAGGTCACCTAATGAAGCTCAAAAAAACATATCTCATCAATGTATTGATAATGGAGCTGATATTGTTATAGGATCACATACTCATGTAACTCAGGGTGTGGAAATGTATAAAGGAAAACCTATTTTTTATAATTTAGGTAATTTTATATTTGATCAATCTAATTCTGCGACACATAGAGCATATTTCCTTAATATTCAATTAGTAAATGATACTGCTGAAGTAACAATGTATCCAATAAATCTTGTTGGTTATCTTCCTCAATTTATGAGTCCTGAAGATGGTACAGAACTTTTGGAGGAGTTAAATCCGCAATGTTCTGATGTTATTATAACTCCACAGGGAACTGGAAAATTAGTTTATAATTTAACTAGAAAATGATACTAAATTTTCTAATATTTTTTTAATTCATGATTTTTATTGAAAAATAAGTAATTTGAGAAAAATTATTTTTTTATTTTTCTCTATCACTTAATAGTTCTCCAGATACCCCTATGTTTTCGTGGGGTAGTGCATTTATTAATATTGTGATAGTTTCTTCTGGTAATTTATATGCTTCAGCTACAGTTTTTGTAACTTCTTTTACCATTTTTCTTTTTTCATCTTTACTTATTCCTTCATTTCCGTATATTGTTATTACTGGCATTTGAGATTTCTCCTTTTTTTAAAATTTTTCTATTATTTAATATAAATTTTTTTATAGATATTTATATATGATTTTGTGTTGATATTTAATTAATAGAAATTTAAATTATTTTTTCATAAAAATTAAATTTTATTATAATTAGATGTACATGTCCAATTAAATTCAATGTTATTTTTCAATGAACTTATAATTTAATTAAAACTAAATGTGATTATTTATGTTAGGAGAAGAAGAACTTATAAAATTATTTCCCGATTTTGCTGATTTAGTGCAACCTTCAGGAATTGACCTTGCATTAGATGAAATTCTAATACAAAAAAGTGAAGCATCACTTATAAATAATGAAAAAAATATTCCAGAAGTAGAACCATTAAAAGGACCTATTTATACACTAAAACCAAATACGGCTTATTTAGCAACAATAAACAAAAAAATAAAAATACCCAAAGGATACACAATGTTATACTTACCAAGATCCACTTTATTAAGATCATTTATATCAGTACAAACTGCAGTAGGAGACCCAGGATTTTATGGGACATTAACATTTTTAATAATTAACCATGGAAATCATGACTATAAAATTAAACAAGGAGAAAGAATAGCCCAAGCCGTAGTATTTCCAGTTAAAGGATCTGGAGAATATAATGGAACTTATCAAGAAACAGAATAAACTATTCTCTTAAAATGGAGGTTAAATAAATGAACACAGCAGAAGCTTTAATAAAAATTTTAGAAAATAATAATGTAAAATACATATTTGGACATCCAGGAGAACAAATATTACCAATGTATGGTGCATTAAAAAATTCTTCAATTGAACATATTTTAACCCGACATGAACAAGGAGCAGTACATGCTGCAGATGGATACGCTAGATCAACAGGAAATTTTGGAGTATGTATGTCAACAGCAGGACCTGGAGCTATGAATTTAGTAATGGGAGTAACAACAGCTTATAAAGATTCAGTTCCAATGTTAGTCATAACAGGAGATAACATTTACTCCGAACAAGGTAAAGACAACTTCCAAACAATTAAAATAAATGACATATTTCAAAATATTACAATTAAAAATTTTTACCCAAACAATGGAAAAAATGCAATAATAGATCTCAAAGAAGCATTAACAATATTAAAAAAAGAACCTAGAGGTCCAGTTCATATTAACTTATCTAAAGATGTGCTAACTGATGAAAATATAGACAACACAATAAATAGAGAAGTTAATTTTGTACAAAATTATAGATACCCCCAAATGGATAGAATCATATCAAGATTAAAAACAAGTAAAAAACCATTAATACTTGCAGGAAGTGGTGTTCTGTGGGGACATGCCTCAATTGAACTAAAAGAATTCATAAACAAAAATAACATACCTATTGTCACAACTTATCACTCAAAAGGTATTGTTAGTGAATTTGAAAAATTAAATTTAGGAATGGTAGGAATTAGAGGCACAAATATTGCTAATTATGCATTCAAAAATTCTGATTTAATTTTAGTTTTAGGAGCAAAATTATCTGATAGAACTTTAGGGAAAATAAAAGACTTCAATGAATTTAAATCTAAAATAATAGATGTAAACATTAATAAAATTAAACTTAAAGGAGATATTCGGGTTCATGGTGATGTAAAAAATGTTTTAACTAAATTACTTGAAGAAGATTTCAACAAGGATTCTAACTGGTTAGATGAAATTTATAGCAAGGAAATAAATGATATTGTTGAAGGCATAGATGATGATTCACTTCCATTAAGACCTCCATATGTAATATATGAAATTTTAACAAAAAGAAAAGATAGTTTTATCATAAGTGATGCAGGGACTCATACTACATGGACCTTTCTTCTGACTAAATCCACAAATCCAGGAAAATTTATTTTTTCAGGAGGATTTGGACCAATGGGTTATAGTGTACCAGCTTCAATAGGAGTAGCTTTAGCACACCCTAAAAGAAAAGTATTAGCTATTAATGGAGATGGAGATTTCCAAATGAACATCCAAGAATTAGCAACCATAAAAGAAAATAATTTAAATATTGGAATATTCATAATAAACAATTCTCAATTAGGAATAATTAAACAATGGGAAGAAATATATGGTATGGATCCTTATCAAGTAGATTTAAAAAATCCAGATTTTACAAAAATAGCTGAAGGATATGGAATAAAAACTCTTAAAGTAAAAACAAAAGAAGAGTTAGATGAAGCAATAATTAAAGTAATGGAAACTGAAGAACCATTTGTAGTTGAAATAATTGTTCGAGAAGAAAATATTCCACTTCCAGTGTATGCTTAATATGGAGTCTCATTTAATGAATCAATATCCCAATACTTTCTATGGAGATATATCCAAATTTGGAAAAATATTAGGAATATGTATGTTTTTAATATATTTTTTCCTAACTCCTGATTTACTTGAATCTATTTTAGGAATTAATATTAACCCTACTCTTTTTACAGTTTCATATCTTTTAATTTTCCTTGTCATTCTTCTAATTATATTACGTAACGTATATTGGGAATCATTAAAAAATATTAAAATAAATTTTGTTGATAATTTAAAATGGTTTATTCTATGTTTTATTTTGATGATATGTTTATTATTAATTGTTAACTCATTAATTGCATGGTTAAACAGTTATTTTAATATAACTACCTCAAATTTATCAACTTTTAATACAAAAACACCTTTAGTTTTAATTTATACAATTATATTGGCTCCAATTATAGAAGAATCATTATTTCGTGGTTTAATTTTTAGAATTTTATATAGCAAATCTGTTATTGGAGCTTATATAATATCTAGTGTGCTATTTGGGTTTTTACACACTATACAATTTTTAATGGTGGGACAAATAAGTCAAATATTTTACACTTTAATATATATTACAATGGGATTAATATTTGCAATGGTATATGGAAAAACAAAAAATATGTGCTTTAACACAGCTTTTCATATGTTTAATAACATTTTAGCAATGTCATTTATTTAAAAAGTTTTTTTTATAAAATTTTATTTTTAAATTTTTCAATAATTTCATTTTTATATTTCATATAAGATTTATTAATAAATTGTAAATAATATTCTTTTTCTGACTTTTTAGGTATATCATATACAAATAATAATGCTAATGTTGTTATTTCTCCAGCGTTAACATTATTTCCTATGGTAGTAAGTTTAATTTCATAATAAGGATAAATTTCAATATTGCCATTTATTATTTTTTCACCAAAAAATCTTTCATCATGATGTTTAAGTAATTCATCAAAAATCATTTAGAATTCTCCTTTGAAGATTTTTTATTATTTTTTATTAGTGTAATGAATCTTTTAATAATTTCACGAATATTTTTATCCATTATCAACTTTAATACTCCAAAAAAAGGTTTAAATAAGTTTATTTTAAAAGATATTTCTCCTTTTAGGTCTAAAACTTCTTCACCAAATATAGGTTCAGCTGTAAGTAAAATATTATTTGATAAATTAGGTAGTGTATTTAATGCATATAAATAACCAATTATTTCTGCGGTATCAGCATAATTATATAACCCTAAATATGTATGATTATTAAAGTTATTTAATTTAATAGATTTTGTGCATGTTTTTAAAAAATTTATTATAGGTTCTTTAGAATTTTTAATTAATGGAATAAATGGTTTTATTTCATTGTATTTATCTTTTAAAGATTTTTTTTCAGAATCTTCTTTTAATTTTTCAGGGTCATCGATTTTTTCGTCTGGAATTTTTTTATCAAAAATAGTAAATTTTAAGAATTTAATGTTTATTGAAACGTTATAATCTATATTTTTAAGTTTATAGTTAATTTGTATTTTTAATCCTATATAAAGAAATATTAAGATAATAAATATGATAATGGCTAATATTATTAAGATTATTGTTAATATATTCAAGATATCAGCCTTTTAAGTTTTTTTTATTAAATGTTTAAAAATAACAAATATTATTGATCTTCGTCTATATTTATTTTTACAGTTTCCTTTTCAGGTTCTTTAGGTTCTGTTTTTTCATTTATATCTGCGTCTTGAACATCAACTACTTTATCACTACTTTTGTTAGTTCTAAAATCTTTGATTACATCAGTAATAACCAGACCTAAATCAGTTAATGCTTTATTTGTAGCTGTTCCTTTACTTAAATTTAAAACTCTTATTCCTTCTATTCCTTCCATTCCTTTGGTAATAACTACCATTGAAACAGGTTCGACTCCTGCAGCTCCTGCAGCTCCATTACCTCCTAATTTTTGACCAAATCCTTCAGCTGCACTGAAACCAAATCCCATTCTCATAATTGGAATTATTATTTTATCTTCAGTTTCAATAGGTTCTCCAATAGCACTTTGAGAATTTAAAAGTTTTTTTAATTCTTCAACAGTATTTTTTACATTGTTTTCGTTTGTCATTATAATCAGTTTGTCCTATTTTTTCTTAATTAAAATATAATTATATAAAATCTCTATTTTATAACTTAAAATATTTATCTATCAAAAAAAAAATTAGAATTTGAGTAATATAAGAAAAAGTGATTAATTTTAATTTATGTAAATTTAGCTAATTAGTTAATGTGTATAAATGTGTATTTTGAATATATATTCTTATTTTTTTATAAAATAAACATATACAATGTGTATTGATATGTATTATGTGCATATATGTGCATTTTCAAGTTATATGTCCTTTTTAATTATATAATTTAAATTAATAATTTTATTAATTATTAATTAATTTATACGCATAAGTGTATTACACATTAAGTTGTATTTTCAGGTTTGATATAAAAATATTTAAAAAAATAGAAAAAAGTAAAAAAAAGAAAAAAGTTTAGTTTGAATAATAGTTTGCAATTGCTGTAGCACCAGCACCTGCATCTACATCTAAACCTAATTCTTTTAAAGTCATACCTAATGCGGTATAAGTTATAGCTAATTCTTTATAAGAAATAGTACCCATATGACCTATTCTAAAGACATTACCACTAAGATGATCTTGTCCACCAGCTATTTCTACCCGATATTTATCTCTCATAGTGCCTCTTAAATCACTATCAGTTATTCCTTCAGGCATTTTTATAGCAGTTACAGTATTACTAGCAATTTCTTCACTTTTAGGGAATAATTCAAGACCTAAAGCTTTAGCAGCTTTTCTAGATGCAGCAGCAGCTTTAACATGTCTTTCAACAGTGTTGTCTAATCCTTCTTCTTCAATCATTTTTAAAGCTTCTAATAAACCATAAATTGAGTTAACAGCTGGAGTATATGGAGTTTGAGGGGGAACACTATTTCCTTTTTGTTTATATTTTGGCATATTTAAATAATATGTATGGGAATCAACATTTTCAGTTGCTTTCCATGCTTCATCATTAAGGGTAATTGCAGCTAAACCAGGTGGTGCAGCTATACATTTTTGTGAACCAGTAAAACAAACATCAATACCAAATTTATCAACATCTACATAATCTCCACCAAGAGAGGATACAGTATCTACAATTAATAATGCATCATAATTTTTCATAACTTTACCAATTTCTTTAAGTGGTGAATGTGTACCAGTTGAAGTTTCATTATGTATTACAGTTACAGCTTTAATATCCTCATTAGCATCTAATGTTTCTGCTAATATTTTAGGATCAACAACATCTCCCCATTCAACAGGTATTTCAATACTATCAATTCCATGAATTGTAGAAATATCTTTTAAACGTTCACCAAATTTTCCACCAGTAACGTTTATGATTTTTTCTCCAGGATTAACTGTATTAGCTATAGCTGCTTCCATAGCAGAAGTTCCAGAACCTGTAAGTAAATAAGATTGATTTTCAGTCTTAAACATTTTAGACATCATTTCAGTAGTTTCAGTGTATATTTCACCAAATTTAGCTCCTCTATGGTTAACAACAGTTTTAGACATAGCTCTTAATACTCTAGGGGCTACATTAGTTGGACCTGGAAGCATAATTAATATATCATCCATTTTTTAAGTTCCTCCATTGATATTAGGATAAAAAGTTTTTAGCTTGTTCTCTTAATTTTTTTTGGAAATAATTTTAATTATAAAAATAAAATTCAAGCTTATGTTAAACTTTTTTATTTTATCTTTTAAAAAGATTTTGTATAAACTAATTTTTTATTAAGTTTAATTTAATAAGTGTTCATTTTAAAATTTTTTTATTTATATAAAAACTTTCATTATAAATAAATAGAAGTTAAAAGAAAAATTAAACCAAAAACTATTTAATTTTATAATGGGGATTGCATTTTATGGTAAAAATTTTGTTAAGTAATGATGATGGTGTTAATGCTCCAGGAATTTTTGCAGCCAAAAAAGCACTTGAAGATTTAGGTGATATTATAGTTGTAGCACCTGACGATGAACATAGTGGATTAGGTAGAAGTTTAACAGTTATGAAACCATTAAAAATTAATAAAACTAAATTAAAAGATGGTAGTTTAGCATATGGTGTTTCAGGAACTCCATCGGATTCAGTAAGTTTAGGAATACACCAAATTATGGATGAAAAACCAGATATTGTAATTGCTGGAATAAATTTAGGTAGAAACATATGTAAAAGTGAAATTACTAAATCTGGAACTGTTGGAGCATGTTTAGAAGGGGTAAACTCAGGAATACCATCAATAGCAGCTTCATTATCAATAGATATGAATGATGTTAAATTTGAAAACAACCAACTAAAATTTATTAAAGAGCCAAATTTCGAATTTGCAGCTGAAATTTTACATAAAATTACAAAAAAAGTATTAAATAAAGGATTGCCTCAAGGAGTTGATTTATTAAATCTAAATATA
>JAEZRD010000080.1 GCA_023440975.1 Methanobacteriota archaeon
GGTTAAGGAAGAAGAAACTCCAAAAATTGATAAATGTAAGACTATGAGTCGAAAAGAGATTGTTGAGCGTATGAAAAATACTAGTCAAAGTAGTAGTCCATTTTTCAGAGCATTAAAAGAAATGCAAGAAGAAGAATAATTATATTAAAAAAATTGAGGTTAATTTAGAAATGAATAGATTATCAAACGAATTGAAAGCACATTTTGCTACCAAAAAAGAGTTAGCTGACTTAACAAAAGCAATGGCAACCACTACAGATGCAGATGTAATGATTACCATTGAATATGATAAAGAGTTACAGAAAGAAGTTTTCCATAACTCTCCATTTTTAAGATATATTGAAGCAAATGGTATTGTTCAAGGTGCAAGTACTAATAAAGTAGGATATCGTGTAAAAAAACAAAACACAACCAGTAGTTTTATTGGAGAAACCGAAGATATTCCTGCACATATAGCAAGTAACTTCTTAGATGAAGTAGCAAAAATGAAAACCCTTGTTTACCCAGTAGAAATCTCAGATCTTGGACAAAATGGAGTAGATGCAATAGACCTATTAGAAGATGAGATAACAGATGGATTTTTAGATATGGCAGTAGCAAAGGATAAAGCTATTATTCAAGGTACTGGTGAAAATAAAGATTTTAAAGGATTAATCCCATCTATTAAAACCAATAAAGAAGATCTCGGTGGTGAGGGAATAAAACTTAAAGATGTTGATATAGTAGCACAAAGCATTATAGATTCTGGTGGTTCACCTTCAGCAATTTTAACAACAGCTAGTGTAGGTAGACAATTAAATGACCTTATTGCAGATAGATTAAGATATGTTGATAAAATCGATTTAGAATTTGGTCATCGTGTAACAGCATATAATGCTCCTAATGGTGCTCAAATACCTATTATAGTGGATCCAAATATTGATAAAACAAATGGAGAACAATTAGTATTTGTAGATAATAACAGTATCCGTATGAGAGAACTATTACCTCCAAGTATGATAGATCTTGCGAAAACTAAATTATCAACTAGTAAAGTTTTATACACTTGGTTTACTTTTTATAATCGTGCAGAATACCGTAATGGTTTAATTACAGGTATAGGTTCAGATATTAAAACAGGTGGTGGTGGAAATACATCACCCTAATAATGGAACTAGCACCATAAGTTCTGGTGCAGTGAAATTTACAATAAAAGACCAAAAAGATAACCCAATTAATAATGCAATTATTACATTAAATCAAACTGGTAAAGATAATACAATTATTAAAACATCTGATACAGGAGTAGCTAGTTTAGTAAATCTAGATTATGGTACTTATGATATTAGTATTATTAAAGATGGATTTGAAACATTAGCTGAAACAATTACTACTAGTAAAACTAGTGAATCATTTAGTTATACTTTAACTGTTAGTACTGGTAGTGTGAATGTTAGTGTTAAAAATACCAATAATGAACCTATTACAGGAGTTAATGTTATTTTAACTGATAGTAATGATTCTAGTTTAACTTATACTAATAGTAGTAGTGGTACAGGAGAAGCTGGAGGAAGTACAATTAATGTTCCTTATGGAACTTATAATATTGAAGCAATTAAGACTGATTTCAAAACTTATAACCTTAGTGGTTTTATTGTAAATACTAAAAATAGTCCATTAAATATAACCCTTGAAAGTAGCTAAAAATATAAATTAAAAATTTTATAAGTGGAGATTTTCCATGTTAGCAGAGTTAGATATTAATTTAGATGATTTAAGAGAATATCTTAAAATTAAGGGTATTGATGACTCATTATATACAGATAATGTTTTAGAAAAGTTGATTAATTTTTATACTGATTATATAGTAAGTTATACGGGTATAGATTTTGATGAGCATGAACATACAGTTGTAGATACTTGTCCTATATTTAGAACAAATAGTTACCTATTAGGTTTTTATCCTGTTGTTGAAATTGAAAGTATTGAATTAGATGGTAATGTTATTAATGAGTCATCTTATAAATTGGATAAGAATAATGGCATAATTTATTGGATTGATGATAGTATAGATGGTGATGTACTTGAAATTGTTTATATTTCTCAAATTAGAGACAACCTTATTTTAAATACATTTGTGCCTTTATTAAAAGACATGATTTATTGTAGTCTTGAACCTAATAATAAAGGAAATATTGTTAGCGTTAAAGAAGGGGATGTTACAGTCACATATGATAGTAATAGCACCATGAGCAACTTCATAATAAACAGATTAGATTTGCTGAAAAATTTATACTATGGATCCAAAACACAAATGATATAAAAAAAATAGGAGGTATTAATGGTATATTTTTACAATCGGAACCTAGAAATATGGGAACCCACCAATAAAAGCACAATTGATTTGTACACTGGAGAAAAACAAATAAAATATGAATTTTACATAATTGCTGATGCAGATGTACAACAAATAACACCAGAAAGTAGCATGAAAGAATATGGAAAAATACTCGAAGATGCATACAGAGTATTTATAGACACTTGGATAGAAATTAATCCTAAAAGTATCTTAAGAATGGAAAATACAAAAACAACATATCAAATAAGAGGAACACCAGAACTAAGAGACCATATACTACCATATGTTACATTTGTAATGGAAAAACAGAGAACACCAACACCATTAGAGGACTTAGATTGGTAACAGTAGAAATATCAATTGAACCGAGCTTAGAACAAAAACTAGGCCAAAATTGGAGCCAAATACAAGAAGAAATATCTACTAAACTTGTAGAAGAATGTTTAAAAAACATGAAAATAGAGGTTCCAGTCGATACCGGTAGATTACATGATAGCTTAAAAACAGGAAGTGATGGATTAAATAAAACAATAACTAGTGATACAAGTTATTGGATGTATGTAAATTATGGAACAAGCAGACAAAGTCCAAATCCATATATTCAAAGAGCTACTGATGATGTAAAAAAAGAAATAAACAGTATAATATCTGAAGTACTTAAAAGTAAAGGATTATAATTAAAAATGAATATTCCAGAACACACATTTCTAGAAATATTACAAGATAATATTCAAATAGATGACGAAACTGTTCCTGTAATTGTTAAAAATAGATTAGAAGATTCAACACCTTGTATAACAATTAATACCATTAAATCTGATTATTTAGATGATAAAAAAATTTACACAAGTTATTATCCTTTAAAAAAAGATCACCCCTTATATGATAATGATAATCCTAATAAAAAATATCCTCAAGAAATGGTAGAGCAAAGCAAAATAGTAAGCTTACAAATAAATTTATGGTGTAATACTGAAAGACAAAGATACATTATAAATCAAAAAATATTAGAATTACTAAATAAAGCATTTAACTATCATTATAGCACATGTGATAATTATAATAAAAATTCAAAGGAATGTGGAACTTTAAAAAGGGAATGTTTAAGTATAAAAGATTTATCAAGCAGAGGTATAAAAGGATTATGTTTAAAACCAAAAATTTATGGTTATAAAAGTATTTTTAAGAAAAATAATATTAGAAAAATTAACTTAGATACAGAATTTAATCAAGATGAACTAGATAAAAATCCACCAATTTTACACACTATTTATAGAATTAATTTAGAATACTTGGATAAATACAATCGTGGAGGAAATCCAAGTTTAAAATTTGAACTAAAATTATGACCACTAAAAAAGAAGACAATAATACAAGAAAAAAGACAATTATAAGTTTAATAGGTGAATCCCAATACAATATTCCAACTATTATTGGAGCATTAGCTGATGCAAAAATTTTAGAAACTTATAATATGGAAAAAAAGAATGAAAAATTAGGAATGTCTTTAGAACCTAAATTCACAACTAAAGAATTCAATAAAATAATTACAGATTATTTAAACAAAAAAACATGAAAACAAAAGGGGG
>JAEZRD010000113.1 GCA_023440975.1 Methanobacteriota archaeon
ATTTTACAATTTATTATGAAGAATCATCAAATTCTTTAAATACATAACTATTAATAAGATATTAATCTTATAAAATAATGTTATTATATTTATGATAATATTATGTAAATTAAATAATAATATTGTAAACATAATTAAAATTAAATTTTATAATTTAATCGCAATTAAAGAGGATATATTCATATGTTTATTAAAATAAGACGAGATACATTAATGATTTTGCTTTTAGCATTTTTATTAATCTTATGTGGAAGAATCATAACTTATGTTGCATATGCCTCATCTCCTGAAGTAGACCAAGGTGTTCCTATAGCAGGGATAATCGTGAAAGGAAATGATATTATCCCAATAGACACCATCCGTGAAAATGTACAAGCTGCAGGTTTCAGAGATACCTCATACATTAAAGGTGACATGCTTGTTACAAGTAAACGTACGCTGCCCCTGTCGGAGGCCATATCAAATGCTCAAAAATTTGCTTGTAAATCAACTGTACCAGGTACAACATTACAACCAATAGCAGCGGCGGATGTCAGTGTAGACAGGAATACTGGAATTGTAACAGTAACAGTTATTGAAGATTTCTCAACTATACCAATTAGTAATACTACAAGTGCTAATAATGCATCTTATAATGGTGTGAACACTGGACAATTTAAGGAAACGGCTTAAAAATGTGGGATGATATTAAATGAATAAGAAAAGTAAATATTTATTTTTAGGATTAATATTGTTCTTTACAGTATTCACAGTCATAGGTGAAGTATCTGCAACTTGTAACATAATTGTTATCACTGACCCATCTGGAACAGATCCAAATGGTGTTGCAGCTGGAAGTATGTCATTTGCTAAAAACATGTTTCAATCATCTTTTCTAATGAGTAAAAATCAACAATATGCAGTACTATCTGGGGGTGAAGGTAACTCTTCAGATCGTGTAAAAGCAATAGGAGAGTGTGTGGCCGCATTACAAAATGGTGCATCACCGTCTGATGCTGCAAGTGTTGCAAGTAGCTTTAATGGAATTCGTCTTGTAGTAGGTGGACCTAACATAGGTGCAGCTATAGGAGGATCATTCGATGCATATGTTGTTGAAGAACAAGATGATGGAACAATCACAATAACAGGATACTCAACAACATCAGGAGGACTAGCAGTCCTACCAGCAGGCCATAAAGGAGCAATTATTCACTTAAGAAACAGTGAAGGAAACCCATTATCCGGTACAGCAGACAGTGTAAGATACCAAACTGCTGTTAATATGGCTAAAATGATTCGTGACGGTTATCCAGCTACTCGTATTCTTGGTGAAGCGATGAGAGAAGTTGCAACTGACTCTGGAGAACAATACGGAGGAGGTGGAGTTAACTTGGTATCACGTGTCTCAACAGGAGATATGTTCACACCAACAGCAATGAATGATACTGGTTATCCAATGAGTGAAAACTATACAAAAACCTGTCCAACATGTGGATGGAGTGTAGGATTCCCAGAAGCAGAAAACTACCAAGTATGTCCAATTGACGGAAGTCAACTAAAGACAACAAACGCTTGTGATGCTTTAATCAATGCGATAACAGTAACATCAAACACAACCTCAGTATCAACCTATGGAAGTGACAGGGCAGGACTGTCAAGTACAACGGAAGCAATAGTTCAAGCATCAGTAAATAAATATGGTTACAACCCTGATAAAATCGCAGGATCAATCAACAAAGGTATACACAATGGTTTATTAATGGGAGTAAACTATGTAGAACCTAAAGATATAAGTGTGAAAGAAAACTCACATGCAGTAGGAGTATACTACGAACCATTAGCTGATGGAAGAACATCACCACCTTGGAACTTACCAATAAACTCCTTTATACTAACCATAATAGGAACAATACAAACGGCAATTGGAATAGTCTTAGTGCTTCTAGTAGTATTCAGAAGCAGGCTACTTGAAAACTTCCAACAAAGGTAGTGCAAAATTAAAAAAATAAATAGTGAAAAAATTATTTCACTATTTATATTATAAATTTTAAAAGAAAATTGAATTATAAAAAAATTTTTAATTTAAATCTTAATATGACTTTTAATTATTATTTTTATCCTATTTTTTCAATAAAAATTATAACATAATACATCTTTTCTAAATTCAATTAGAAAATTATATATTAGAATGAAAATAAAATAGTCTTTATTGGTTATGACGGATTTAAACACAAACATTAAATTGAAAAATAAATTAACCAACAAAAAAATAATGTAGGATTTAGAAAACAATTAAACAGGTAAAAAACATGGCATTAATATTAATTCGTGGAGAAAACAATCAAAAACTACTAAACGCAATAGCAGACATCGAAAGACATGCAAAATTAAACTTAACTACAAGACCAAAAAGAATAGATTCAAATTTTGCAGATGAAATAGTAGGAAAAATATTAAATCAAGAAATAAGAAACAAATCAAAAGTAGCAACTGGATTTTTTGTAAAAGAAGATATAACATTATCCATCATTCAAGTAAAAAAAATTCACCCACCAGCACATGTAGTAGTGGTAATTGAAGATTATGAAGGATATGGAGATTTAGTTAAAAAATTAGATAAAGCACCTTCATTAAAAGGTTATTATTCTACAAAAAAGAAAGGATCAACTTTAAAAGATTATAAATACAAATCAAAAGCTAATTTAAATAATTCAAAAATTGGTTATTTATAAAAAAAAGATAAAATTAAAAAAAAATAATATTAATTATTTTTTTATTTTTTTATTTTAACTATATTTCCAAGTGTTAATCCACCACTTGATGTGGATTTAAACTGATTTAAATCAAGTTCTTCAACTTTTTCTATAATTTTAACATTAAGTGATTTCTCAAACTTATGAGCTAAATTAATATCAGGAGTCATTCGGCCTGATTCAACTTTTTTAATAACTGAGACTTTTTCTTGTATTTTTTCACCTAGTTCTTCCCGAGACCAACCTTTAGATTCTCTTGCTTGTTTACAAATGTTACCAAAATTTTCAATAATTTCTTCTGTAGGTTCATCTCTATTTTTTTGGTAGTTTTGTTTACCTGTATTCTTATTATTATTAGTATTCTTCTTTCCAGGTTTTCTTTGTACTCGTTTTTGAGGTGGTGCTTTTTGTATTCTTCCAAGTTTGGAACAATCTTTACATACATCTAAGACTGCACCATCTATTTTTGTCCGTAAGGGTCTACCAGATATTGGTTTTCCACAAATCTCGCATCTCATAAAATATATTATATTTTTTTAATGTTTTAAGTTTTTCGAATTGAAATATTTTATTTCATTTTTAATTATTAGATTTTTAAAAGCTTTTTAATAGAATTAATAAAGTTACAAATTTTATTTTCAATTTTATAAGAATTGATTTTATTTTTAGTATTCCGGTTTTATTGGGATCTTGGAGTTATTTCTTTGAGTTTTATAACTTTAAAAGAAAGTATTTACATAAAAAATTTTATATATAAATTTGTAGTAAATAATTATCAATATTAATATCGATTTGAATTTGATTTTTTTTGTTTAAATTCAGATTTTTGAATAATACTTTTTAATTTTTTTAATTTATTGTTTGATTGTGTATTTAATTATTGTTAATAGTTTAATTTTTGAATATTTTTCAATTTTAAAGAAAAAACCATTAGTATATATTGAAACGATTTTCATTAGGTTTAAATACTAGTAACATATAAAGTTTACATACAAAATAGTAACTAAATGTAACTATAATAATATAGATAAAAAAATTAATTAATTATTAATATTATAAAGATAAACTTAGAAAAAAAATAATAATTAAAAAAAAATTGGCAATGACCTAATAATAAAGGAGGTACTCACCAATGCCAGAAACTTCTCAAACAACCGAAAATAGTGTAACAGAAGAAAGCAAAATAGACAATCTTGAAAAAGAAGTTGCACTACTCAAAGAAGAGAACACAAAAACTAAACGTAATTTAATGTGGAAAATAAGAAAACTTGAAAAAGACAAAATACTCACAGAAAACGAAAAAATACGTTTAGAAAGAGAAACAAAATCATTAAGAGGAGAAGTAGAAAGATTCAGAACTCCTCCCCTCATACTAGCTACAATAACCGAAGTAATAGACGATACAAGAATGACAGTAAAAAGTAGCACAGGACCACACTTCCTCATAAACTACTCAAAATTCTTAGATCAAAAACTCCTAGTACCAGGTTCAAGAGTAGCACTAAACCAACAAACCTTTGGAGTAGTAGAAGTACTACCATCAGAAAAAGACCCAAGCGTCTCAGGAATGGAAGTAGAAACAAAACCTACAGTAACCTATGACCAAATAGGAGGACTAGACCCACAAATCGTAGAAGTCAAAGAAACAGTGGAACTACCACTCAAACACCCAGAACTCTTCGAAAAAGTCGGAATAGACCCACCAAAAGGAATACTCTTATACGGACCTCCAGGAACCGGAAAAACCTTACTCGCAAAAGCAGTAGCAAACGAAACCAATGCAACATTCATAAAAATCGTAGCATCAGAATTCGTTAAAAAATACATCGGAGAAGGAGCAAGACTCGTAAGAGAAGTCTTCGAACTAGCAAAAGAAAAAGCACCTGCAATCATATTCATAGATGAAATAGACGCAGTAGCAGCAAAAAGACTCAAATCCAGTACAAGCGGAGACCGTGAAGTACAAAGAACACTCATGCAACTACTCGCAGAACTAGATGGATTCGAAAACAGAGGAGATATCGGAATCATTGGAGCAACCAACAGACCAGATATACTCGATCCTGCACTCCTACGTCCAGGAAGATTCGACAGATTCATCGAAGTTCCAGCACCAAACGAAGACGGAAGAAGAGAAATCCTCAAAATCCACACAGCAAAAATGGCACTATCTGAAGAAGCAGATGTTGATTTACTCGCAACACTCACAGACGGAGTATCAGGAGCAGACCTAAAAGCAATCTGTACAGAAGCAGGAATGTTCGCAATCAGAGAAGGAAGAGACAAAGTACTTGTATCTGACTTCATGGATGCAGTTGAAAAAATCATGGGTGCAGAAAAAGAAGAAGACTACAGCAAAGAAGCTGGAGTCATGTTCGGATAAAAAAATGATTAAACAATAAACCAAAAAACAAAATAAAAAAAATTGGCCAGTGATGAACCCTATGAGCTCTGATACGATGATGAATGATGGGCGATCTGAGGCCAATTTTTTTAAATTAAATTTAAAACCCACCAAAAAACTACTTTTTTTAAATTAAATCAAAAATCTACAAATCTTATACCCTTATTTTCTTAAAATATCTTCAAAAGACCATAAAATTCTTGAATCAAATAGAAAAACTTAATATAAATAATAATTACAAAATATTAATTATGGCAAGAGAAGGCAAACTTGGAGATAATGAAAAAGTATTATACAAAACAAGACCTAACTTTATTTTATCTAACCTATCTGTTGTTTTCGATATAATATTAATCATAATTATTCTAGCTTTAACTCCAATGATAATGGGAAATGTTACTAAATGGGGAATGGTTAATGTAGAAAATGGAGTATTCTATATACTTCTCATAATCATAATTTTACTAGTAATCTTTGCATTATGGAGAGTATTAGTATGGTCCTGTAATAAATACACTATCACTGACTCTAGAATAATGACAACAAAAGGAGTCATAAGTAAAGACAAAACTAGCATGCCCTATAAAACTATACAAGATTTAAAAGTCAAACAAGGCGTACTTGACAGACTCTTTGGGGTAGGTACAGTATACCTCTACAGTGCTTATGATGGAACTGATTTAGAATTAAGTAAAATTAGCAAACCTGATGAAGTTGAAGAAATATTATTCAACCAATTAGACCACTATCGTTCTAACAATCAACAATAATAAATAGAATACTTACAAAAAATTTATTACCTTCAAAAATAAAAAAATAAAAAAATATAAAATTTTTAATTAAAAAATAGGAATAAACATAATATTTTACAGTTTTTTCCTATAACTTTCTATTTTTCAAAACATTTTCTATACACTTTTACAATTATATTTCATGAAAATATTTAAATAAAGACACACATAAATATAAATCACTATGTTCAACCGAGATAAAAGATGGTCTGGAGAAGAAACATTACTAGTAACTAGACCAAATTTATTCCTAAGTAATAAAGGCATATTTCTTGCATTAATTTTACTTGGTGTAATATTTTATGCCTACACAGCCACCATTCAATTCGTAGCCAATTTATCAGTAAACACCATAAACTTCGTAAAATGGCCCATAACTGAATACACAGCGATAGCTTTCCTTGTAATGGGAATTTTCATAATTCTATACATAATTTACAAAATAATCGCTTGGAAATCATACAAATACACAATAACAAGCACTAGAATAATCACAGAAAGTGGAATAGTATGGAAGAAAAAATTTAGCATGCCATATAATACAATTCAAGATGTAGTAATAAACCAAGGAATACTAGGCAGAATAATTGGAATAGGTTCAGTTTTATTATACAGTGCATATGATGGAACAGACTTAGAATTAAAACAAATAATGGATCCACATAATGTTGAAGAAATAATATTCGAACAATTACAAGAAAACAAATTCAATTCACAACCAATAACTCCACAACATAATCAAAATCCAGAATTCAATCCATATGCTCAACCACAACAAGAATACAATCAATATCAACAACCTAACCCAGCATATCCATATAATCAAGGACCACAACAACAAGTAAATCCACAATACCAAAGACAACAACAAAATCAATATCCTCAAAACCAACAAGTAAATCCCCAATATCAAGAACCATATACAAATCCAGATACAAACACTGAAACTTACATAAATGATTATGGATTCTCAACAAACCTACACACATTAGATGAGGAAAACATAACAAATCCTGGAGATATTAAATATCAACATGAACAAAACCACCCTACTCATCCAATTGAAGAAAAAGAATTTGATAACAGTATTAAACAAGCAATGAGAAATTTAGAGGGGGATGTTAAATTCAGAGATCCTAGAAACAATCTCGAACCTCATAATCTATTCGAAGAATTAAACCCAAAAAAATATGATGAAAAAGTTCCACATGACCTTTTCGATGAAGAACAACACAACCCAGAACCTCATAATTTCTATGAAAATCAACCAAGAAATGAATATCAAGAACAATACAGACCAAAAGGTCAAAATTTCCATAATCCTCATGAAGAATATATTGAAGATACACCTTACTTAAATAATCAAGAAGATTATCAAGAAGAAGTAATAGGAAAATCTGAATCTAAAAAAGAAGATCATAGAAACTTAGAAGGAAGTGACATTATGGAACGTCACAGTCAAAAATTCAGAAAAAAATTCAATAAAGAATAAAAAAATAATCACCACATCATGATAACATCATTTAATTTTTAAAAAAACACCACCAACTACAATTAAATGATAAAAAACCATCAAAAAATAAACAATTAAAACAAAATCTCTATAAAATTATTAAAGGATAAAACAATTTAAACAATAGAAAAAAACATGAAAATATAAGAAAAAAAGTTTTCTTATTCACTCATATTTTTTAAGTAAAGTTTCAAATAACTCTCTACCATCTTCACCTAACTCAACATCCAAATAATCTAAACCAGCTTGAGTAATTCCACCAGGAGTAGCAACTTTACTAATAACCTCATCAGTTTCAAAATCCTCATTCAAAATCAAACTAGTACCTAAAAGAGATTTAATAATCATATAACTAGCATCATCCTTACTAAAACTAGAATAATTAACACTAATATCGGCTAACTTATCCACAAGCAAAGCAAGAAAAGCAGGAGAACAACTAGTTAAAAAAGTAGCTATACGCAAATCCTCAGGGTTATCAACAGTTTTAACAAAACTAAACTCATTAAACAAATCCTCAATAAAACTTTTCTCAGAATCATTAACAAAATTATTATGAGTAAACAAAGAAACACCTTTTCTACGATTAGAAGAAGTAATATTACTAGCTTCACTACCAACAGTACTTGCTAAAGTTGGAATAACAATACTAACACTACCCTCATAAACACTCATAATCTCATCAAAACTAAGCCCTGCACAAGAAGTAACTATATGAACACCATCTTTAAGATTTGGTTTAATCTCATTTAAAACACCTAAAAAATCAGGAGTTTCAACACAAATAATCACCACATCACAATTACCTGCTAAAAACTTATTATCCTCAGTTATAACAACATCAGAATATATCTCCCCTAAGGTCTCTAATTTACTAAGATTATGATTAGAAACAAATAATTTCTCATCATCAAGTAATAAATCTAATTTTAAAATATTATTCACAATCATGGAGCCCATGCTGCCATAACCAATTAATCCAATATTAACCATACAAAAAACACTCAACCTATATTTTCTTCTTTAATAACATTATCATAATCTTTAATTTTCCCTTCCTTAATAAAATCATAAACAATCTCATTAAAAAGATCACTCATTAACATATTCCACATATGCAATCCTTTATCAATTCTAATACAAGTTGCAAGTGGAAAAGCTTTATGAAACTCATAACTACTATAAGTAACCACCCGCTCATCTTTACTACCATAAGCTAAAAGTAAATCCTTACCTTTACCAGAATCTTTAACAGGAGGTATAATATAATTCATTGCCTCATAACCAGCATCTTTAACAGTATCAGGACTAATATTTTCAAGGGAAAACTTCATATTACTAGAATTTCTTTTACTAATCTCATAAATTGCCATATGACTACTTGCAATAAATCTCATAGTTTTATTTTCATAAAAATATTTACTATAATCAAAAATATTCACCATAGCATCTTCACGATTTTCTAACATTTCAGGTAATGGAGTAGACACACCACTAACAACAACTTTATCTAAAAGCTCAGGATAATCACATAAAAGTTCAAAAGCAATTAAACCACCAGTACCAATACCAACAAGATTAACCTTATCACATTTAAATCCAGGTTTAGTTTTAATTAAAATAAAATCCTTAATAACTTCAGTTGCATTCTTTATACTGAAAGTATCATCACATTTACTATGACCATGATTAGGCAAATCAAGATAAATACAATCATAACCCTTAAAAAATCTTCTTTGATATTTCCAAACCCAAGAACCCATAACTTTTGGATGTAAGAAAATTATAGTCTCAGATTCCCCAATTCCTTCTTCTTCATAAAATAATTCATTAGCATCTAACATTTTTTTTAATCCTTTAAAAAATGAAATATAAAAATTTAATAATAACCAATTTTATATAAATATTTATATTATATTATTATTATAAAAACTTTTAAAATAATTATGAGGTTAAAATAATGAAAGCCGATTCAAAAAAAATAGCCAATGGAGTTTACTGGGTAGGAGCACTTGACTGGGATACCAGAAGCTTCCACGGATACCAAATTACAGGAACAACATATAATTGTTACTTAGTTTTCGGTGAAGACAAAGTAGCATTAATAGATAATGTTTTCACTGGAATGTCAGATCAATTATATGCAAGAATAGAAGATGCATTTAAAAAAGAAGGAAAAGATGAAGTAAAAATTGATGTGATGATACAAAACCATTCAGAAGCAGATCACACTAAATGTTTAGGTCAAACATTAGAAAAATTCCCTGAAGCAAAATTATATGCTTCACCAAACTGTAACAAATTCCTTAAATTACAATACTTCGAATTAGAAGATAAAGAAATCAACATAGTAAAAACTGGTGATGAATTAGATTTAGGTGGAAAAACCTTAACATTCTTCCAAGCACCAATGTTACATTGGCCAGATAGCATGTTCACCATGTTACTCGAAGATGGAATACTCTTCTCAAACGATGCATTCGGACAACATGTATGTTTATCAGAAAGATTTGATGATGAAGTAGATGCAGGATTCCTAGAATATTCTGCACAAAAATATTATGCAAACCTTGTAACATTAGGTTCACCTGCAGTAAGACGTAAACTAGGAGAATTCGCAGATTTAGGTTTACTTGAAAAAACTAAAATGATAGCTCCATGTCATGGACAAATCTGGAAAAACCCAGAAACCATTATAGGATACTACCAAGATTGGGCAAGTGGAAATTGTAAAGAAAAAATAACCGTAATCTATGATACAATGCACCATTCCACTCAAAAAATGGCACATGCAATTGCAGAAGGAATAATGAGTGAAGATGTAGAAGTTGCAATGTATTTCACCCAAGAAGACACTGGTGATGATGTAATAACAGATGTTCTTGACAGTAAAGCAATAGCATTAGGTGTTCCAACAATGATGAACAACCCATTCCCACGAATTGGAAATGTAATGTACTGGTTTAACTGTGTTAACTTCAAACAAACCAGCAGTATTAAAAAAGCTCTTGTCTTCAGTTCCAAAGGATGGGGTGGAGGAGCCGTTAAAAAACTAGAATCCGATCTTGAAGGTGCAGGATTTGAAATATTTGATGACTTAGAAACTGTATTCACACCAACAGAAGATGTTCTTGAACAATGTTACCAAGCTGGAAAAGAACTAGCAAAAGCTATCAAAGAATAAAAATTTTTAAACTAATTTTTTAATTCATTTTCTTTGAGGGGGAAAAATATTCTTCTTCTTCTAGTACCCCTCAAAAGAAAAAACAATAAAATAAAAATTTAAATACTACTTTTTTTTTAGATTAAATTGGAGTTTTAATATATATGGAACTTAATGACATTATCAAAGAATTAGAATCATTAGAAAATCCCTCAAACATTAAAGGTATGGAAAGATTTGGGATAAAAACTTTAAAAGCATATGGAGTGCGTATGCCTGAGCTTCGAAAAATAGCTAAAAAATGTGGACAAGACCACAAGTTAGCACTAGATTTATGGGATTATGGATATCATGAAACAAGATTACTTGCAACTATGATAGAAAATCCAGAAGAAATCACACCTCAACAGTTAGATTCTTGGGTTCATAGTTTTTATAGTTGGGATATTGTGGATCAAGCTTGTCTTAATCTTTTAGATAAAGTACCATTAGCTCGTGAAAATATTTTCATTTGGTGTGATGCTGAAGAAGAATTTGTTAAAAGAACAGCTTTTAGTCTTATTGCTGTAATTGCAGTTCATGATAAAAAAGCATCTGATGATTATTTTAATAAATATTATCCAATTATTAAAGAGGCCTCAAAGGATAATCGTAATTTTGTTAAAAAAAGTGTTAATTGGGCATTACGTAGTATAGGTAAACGTAATATTAATTGTAATCAAAGAGCATTAAATGTGGCTTATGATATTCTAAAATTAGATGATAAATCTAGTAGATGGGTTGCTAATGGGGCTATTCGTGAGTTAGAAAGTGAAAAAGTTCAAGAGAGATTGATTAAAAAATTAGGTTAAATATTAAATTAACATTTTGTAACTTTTAACCGTAAACCTTTTATATAACCTCTAACCCATGTTATAAATAATGAATAAACATTAATTATTTATTCTTAATTTCAATAAAAAAATTATTTTTTAAAAAATAAAAACACATAAACTTAATTTTAAACATTCACAACCAAAATTAAGAGTTTTATGTAAAATATACTAATCAAAATAATATACGAAGGTGAATATAATGGCAAATGAAAATCAACCAATATTTATTCTAAGAGATGACACTGAAAGATACCAAGGAAGTAGAGCAACCAGAATGAATATAATGGCAGGAAAAATCCTCGCAGAAACTATCCGTACAACATTAGGTCCAAAAGGAATGGACAAAATGTTAGTTGATGGAATGGGAGATATTGTTGTAAGTAACGATGGAGCAACAATCCTACAAGAAATGGACATAGCACACCCAGCAGCAAAAATGTTAGTAGAAGTAGCTAAAAAACAAGACAATGTAGTTGGAGATGGAACCACTACAGTAGTAGTATTAGCAGGAGAACTTCTCAAAAAAGCTGAAGAACTATTCGAAGATGGAGTCCACGCAAGTACAGTTCTAAAAGGATACAGATTAGCATTAGACAAAGTAATGGAAATCTTATTCACAATATCCATAGACGCTAAAGACCAATACACCTTAGAAAAAATAGCAATAACCGCAATGACAGGAAAAGGTGCAGATGTAGCAGCAGACAAACTAGCAGAACTAATAGTAGAAGCTGCACTCCGTGTAGAAAACAAAGGAAAAATAGATAAAAAAGACATAAACATCCAAAGAGTAAACGGAGGATCTGTAGAAGAATCCGAAATAGTTGATGGAATCATAATCGACAAAGGACGCCCAACAACTGCAATGCCACAAGAAATCAACGAAGCAAAAATCGCATTAATGAAATACCCAATCGAACACAAAGACACTAATGCAAACGCTAAAGTTGACTTCACCAACCCTTCACAAATGCAACTATTCTTAGACAGAGAAGAACAAGAATTAAAAGACATGGTAGCTCAAATAGTCGACTCAGGAGCAAATGTATTATTCTGTCAAAAAGGAATCGACGATGTTGCAATGCACTACTTAGCAAAACAAGGAGTATATGCATTAAAACGTGTTAAAAAATCAGACATGAACCGTATAGCAAAAGCAACTGGAGCACAATTAGTAACTGATATTAATGATTTAACTCCTGATAAACTAGGAATTGCAGGACACATATTCGAACAAAAAATATTTGACCAAAAATTCACATTCGTTGAAGGATGCGAAGATCCAAAAGCATGCAGTATCATAGTAAGAGGAAGTACAAGACACATATCCTCAGAAGTAGAAAGAGCACTTGAAGACGCATTAGGTGTAGTATCCGCTACAATCGAAGATGGTAAAATCGTAATCGGTGGAGGATCACCTGAAGTAGAAATGGCAAAACAATTAAAAGCATATTCCGAAACCATCGATGGAAGAGAACAATTATCCATAAAAGCATTTGCAGAAGCACTCGAAGTAATCCCAAGAACCTTAGCTGAAAATGCAGGATTAGATGCAATAGACATCTTAGTAGATCTTAGAAGTGCACATGAATCAAATCCATACATGGGAATCAATGTATTCACTGGTGAAATCGTAGATATGAAAGAAGCTGGAGTAATAGAACCTCAAAGAGTTAAAAAACAAGCTATTCAATCTGCAACCGAAGCATGTGAAATGATTTTACGTATTGATGATTTAGTAGCAGCTCAAGGAGCACTTAACAAACCTGATGCTCCAGAAGGAATGGATGATCCAGGTAACTTACCTCCAATGCCACCTCAAGGTATGGGTGGAATGGGCGGTATGCCTCCAATGATGTAGAAATAAAAATCCATTTCTACATAATAAAATTTTCAGGAATTTTTCCCATTACTAAATAATATATAATAATATATGGGAAATTTTCTAACCACTTTTTTTTATAAAAAATTTATAACTTTTTTTTCTTCAAAAATTTAAAAAATAATCTAATTTTAACGAATTTTACATCAAAAAATTATAATCCTAAAATGATGTTTACTACTTCAAAAACAGTATTATTAAAGAATTTTAACTAGTTTATAATAAAACTTATTAAAGTTATAGCATATAAAAATTAAAGTTTAACTAATTTTTAATAATCCATTTAATTCAATACTTATTGAAGTTTAGTATTATCTTCTTTAAATATTCAATCTTAATTATATTTAACATTTGATTATTACTCAATTAAAAATTAAAACTAGATAATTAAAAGTTTTTTAAGCTAAAAAGGTAATATTATCTTAAATTTCATAAGTTAAAGTTACAATGTCTAGATTTATATTAAAATACTTAATAATTTTTCCTTTTAATTATTTTAAAGCCTTAATATCAGATTTTCACTTTTATTGAAAATTATTATTTTTAAACTATAATCAAAAATAGTTTATCTATTAAACTTTTTTTTAGCTATTTTTCCTATTTTATAAACTATTTCATACACTTTCCTATTTATTTAGTTATTATAAGCTATTTAACAAGCTTTTAGATTAAAAGAATACTTAGAAAGCTTTATATTATATTAAATCCATAAACTATTGATAATCTATTTTGGATGAAAAAATACTATTGAAAATTCAAATATGATTGTTTTAATTAAAAAAAATGTAATTACTCTAAAAAATAAAATAAATTATTTTTTAAAGTAATTTTTGTGAGGTGAAACAATTTCAATTGGGAGGAAAGCAATACTAATTGCTTTATTATTAACATGCTTCATTTCAATAAGTGGAGTATGTGCTAGTGAAGTAACAAATCAAACTAGTATAGCTAATTCAGACAATGGAATTTCAAATAGCAGTGAAATCACTGTAAACTCAGACAATTCAACTACTACTGTGGTAAGTAGTTCAAATACTGGTTACAGTAATTCCAATTCAATAAGTGTAAATGATTCAACAGGGGATGATGGATCTAATAATGTGGTTGCTGGAACATCAAATAAATTACTAGCATCAACATCAACTAATACACTTTCTGATGCAATAACATCAGGACAAATCATTACAATCCTAACAGGATATAACTTAACTGAAACTTATGGACAAGGAGCAAATTATACAGTTGTTTTAACAACAACAGATGGAACTCCAATCATAGGTCAACATATAGCAATGAATCTTACTAGACCATCAAATGGTGCAAGTAAAATTTATTGGGCAACAACTGATACTGATGGTATTGCAACATTACAAATCAACTTAGCTGCAAATGATTATACAGCACAATCCACTTACGGAGGATACACAAGCAGTTCAGGTGTTACTTATTTATCTAGCTCTGCTGGAAAAAATACAATAACTGTATACTCTCCAGGAGTAAACTTAATAACAACTAACATAATTGCAAATTCATACTCTGCAGCATATGGAACTAATGGAAACTTTAATTTCACATTAGTTGATATAAATGGAAATGCAATAAGTGGACAAACCGTATATGTCACATTAAAACGTCAATCTACAAGTGCAAGTAAAGTATACTCTATAACCACTAATACTAATGGACAAGGATCTATACCAATTTCACTTGGAATAGGAACATATGACATACAATTAACATATAATGGAAATAGTAAATACAGTGCATCAAACACTGCAACTACAATAAACATAGCAACATCAAGTATTAGTTTAACAGGTACAACCATAAGTGGAACCACAGGTTCAATATCCTATGGGGATTCTTATGAAGTTGCAATCATAGATTCCAATGGTAAAGCAGTAACTGGTCAAACAGTATCATTTACCATATCAAAAGGTTCTAACAGTGTAACTTACACCAACACCACTAACAGCAACGGAGTAGCTTACTTAAAACTAAACTTAGCTCCAGGAACATATAATATTGCATATAGTTATGCAGGTTCCTCAACATATGCTGCAAGTAATGGATCATCTTCAATCACCATAGTTTCATCAAGTGCAAATACCTTAACTGGTAATGCAATATGGGTTTATGGTAAAGATATGAGCAGTGTAAACTTACAAACATTAGCAAATGATGGAATAAACAACATATTCCTAAACTATGCCGCAATATCCTTAAATGGAAGAGAATCTGTAGTAAATTGGATTGCTAGTGCTAACAGTTATGGAATAAAAGTACACATTTGGATGCAAGTATTATACCATGGTGGATGGCAAAATCCAATAGTAAATGGTGCAATAAACCAAACTTTACTAAACTCTGATGTTCAAGACGCAATAGAATATGCAAGTCTCCCAGGAATATCTGGAATCAACTTAGATTACATCCGTTACCCTGGAACAGCATATAAAATCACAGGAGCTACAGATGCAGTAACAACATTTGTTTCAAAATTAGTAACTGCAATTAAAAATGTAAACAGCAGCTTAATAGTATCTGGTAGTATAATGCCAGAAACCACTAACGGACCATACTATTACGGTCAAGATGTAAGCCAACTTGGAAAATACTTAGATATAATAGTACCAATGATTTATAAAGGAAACTATAATCAAAACTCCGCATGGATTACAACAATTACAAAATGGTATGTATCAAACAGTGCAGGAGCAGCAGTATGGGTAGGTCTTCAAGGATATGTGTCTGATAATGATGTAACTGTATTAAGCACTACTGCATTAACTCAAGATGTAAAAGCAGCTTATGATGGAGGAGCATATGGAGTATCAATATTCCGTTATGGTCTAACCAACCTAATAGATTTCAAAAATTATAATGTAACAACCACAAATACAAGTGGAAGCACAATAAGTATAAGTCTCATAGGAAGTGCTGCATCAAGCTTAAAATCATTAATAGAAGGTTCATATGCAGGTCAAATTCCAGAATCTGTAGGAATCAATGGTGTAACTTACACTACAGCACAATTCTTATACTTCTTAACAGCTGCAATAAATGAAATCAACTCTGGATCAACTACTGGTGTTAATATAGTATCCATTAAAAACCCATCAGGTTCATATGGAGATACAATATTAACAAATATGACAAAAACTGATTATGTGAGCTTAGCTAACACAATCAGTAATTACATGGGAACATATCAAAAAGTAAACACTGGTTTATCTACAAGTTATGGAACAATCCAATATGACACTATGGTTTACACTTTTACTAAAATCATGGCATACTATTATGCAAATGGAAAACTTCCATCAAGTGTATTTGTAACTGATATTTCAGATAATTATTACATTAATGTAGTAGCAATGCCAAGTACAAGTAACTCAGGATATTCCTATGCATATTATAATACAACATTTATAAATTACTGTCCAAACTGTGGAGTATATGGAACATTAGTATTTAACCCTAAAAACACAACTGAAGGGGAATTAACCTGTGCTTATTGTGATTCAGATTTTGATGCAGTAACAGGTAAAGAAAAAATAACTAATTCCACTTATACTCTAACTAAAGTAGGAACAAGTACTCGTGTAGGAAACTCTTCCTCTGGAGGTTCTTCATCAGGAGGAACTGATATTGTAGGAACATTTTCTTTAAGTGATATTAAATCTATAGCAGCAACAATTTCATCTTCTGTTACAAATAAAGGAATTTTACCTGCAACTGTAACTTATAATGGTGGAACATATACTCTTGCTCAAATATCTTACTTAATGGCAAATGCTATATTAAACATTAACTCAGGAAGTACAAGTAGTGTTGACTTTGCAGATATTGATGCACCAAGTAACTCTACCGGAACAGTCAGTGGATCATTAACTAAAACCAATTACATAGCATTAATCAACCGTATCTTAACATTTGCAAGCACATCTAATACTTTACCAAACTTTGATAAAAGTTCATCTAATGGTATTGGACAAATAAGTTTCGAAACATATACTTATGCATTTGCTAAAATCTTAGTATTTAATGATGCTAATGGTCGTTTACCAAATACTGTTACCTTTGATTCATCTGCAATCAAAAGTGTATCAAGTACAAACACATCAACAAATGTTAACAATGCAGTTTATGTATCAATAGCTCAAGTAGTTGAAGCAGCACAAAGAGTTCAAGCTTTTATTTCCACTAATAATAAATTACCAAGTTACACAACAGTAAATGGTACACAATACTCTGAATATTACTTTGTATATATGATGGGAGTAGCAATTCAAAAGATTAGTGGAGGCCAAAGTGACAATATTAAAGTTTTAGATTTATCTTCAACACCAAATTCAGCAGGAGATAATGTAACTGGAACTTTAACTAAGAGTACATATTTATCTTTAGTACAAAGACTTGTAGATTTTGCATCTGCAAACGGATACATGCCAAACTATGATTCATCTAATGGTCTTGGAAAAATATCATTTGATAATTATGTTTACATTTTAGCTAACATCTTAACAAATTATGCAAGTAGCAAAGCATTACCTGGAAGTATTGCAGTTGATACTAGTATCATAACCTCTACTAGTAGTGTTACATCTAGTGGAACTGGATTAAATGAAAAATCTGACGGTAGTGATACTTCAGCTTATCTTGTTGCAACTGTAAATTGTGAAGTAAACAATGCACAAATACAAGCTTTAGCTTCTAGTTTAACTAGTGGATTAACATCTACTCTTGCAAAAGCAACAGCAATCTTTAATTATGTTAGAGATAATATTGCATACAGTTATTATTCAAACACTAAATATGGTGCTGTTGGTACTCTTAATGCAGGTAAAGCTAATTGTGTAGATCATGCTCACTTAGTTATTGCATTATGTCGTGCAGCAGGAATCCCTGCAAGATATGTGCATGGTCAAAACTGTGTATTCAGCAGTGGATTAGTAACTGGTCATGTATGGGCACAAATATTAGTTGATGGAACTTGGAAAGTTGCTGATGCTACAAGTAAGAGAAACAGTCTTGGTAATATTGTTAATTGGAATACTGGTAGTTTCACATTGTCTAGTATATCTAGTTCAATAAGTTTTTAAACATTTTAAAATAAAATTTTTATAATAAAGGATAATTTAATTCCTTTATTTTTTTTACACTTTTTTTTACAGATTTCTATTTTTTTTAATAATTCTAGATTAGCAATTAATTTTTAGGTTAACCAAAACTTTTATATACTTTTTATCAAATTATATAATAAATAATAGAAGAAAAATTTTCACAAAAAAAATTAGAAGATTAAAAAAAAAATAAAATATAATTAAACAACTTTAGAGGTAAATGTTAAATGTCATCAAAAAATAGTGAAAACATTGAAGAATACTTAGAAGTACTCTATAAAGAAGGAAAAAATAAAAATCATGTATCCACTACCACAATATCCCAAAACTTAAAAATAGCACCAGGTAGTGTAACACAAATGTTAAAAAAATTAGAACAACTCGGATACATAGAATATGTACCATACCGAGGAGCAATTCTAACAGATAAAGGATTAACAGAATCCCAAAAAATCACAAGAAAACACAGAATACTTGAAAGATTCCTTAAAGATGTACTAAAAATCAAAGATGAAAACATTCACCAACAAGCATGTGACATGGAACACTCATTATCAGATGAAGCAGAAAGAAGCTTATGCCATATGTTAGAACATCCAAATATATGTCCAGGAAATAGTGTAATACCTCCATGTAACTTTGACTTCCATAATTGTGAAGAATGTGTGGAAAATACTAATGATATTTCAGAAATACGAATAAGAAATGAAAACTTAATAAATGTATCAGATCTTCTAGAAAACCAAACTGGTGATGTTTCATTTATACGTGGAGATCAACACACATTAGCAAAGATTTTAAGTCAAGGAATAGCTATTG
>JAEZRD010000026.1 GCA_023440975.1 Methanobacteriota archaeon
ATTGATAGACTTCTTCATGAGTTAAAGCCATTGTTCTTATACGATTTTGTGTTTGTTCTAACACATATTCTGGATCGTTTTGATTAAACCGTGATTCAAGGTTTAAAAAGCTTAATATTAATTGTAAATTGTTTTTTACTCTGTGGTGAACTTCTTGTAAGAGAATTTTACGATCTTCACTTAATTGTTCTAATTCTTTTTCACGTTCAACCATTTCAGTAATATCATGGACGAAAGATACAAATTTTGTTAATTCCCGTTTTTCATTGAATTTTGCTTTACAATAGTATTCTAAAACTTTTTCTTTACCTGTAGGTGTTATAATAGTAGTTAAACTTTTCATACTTGAATTTTCAGGTGTCACATTTTCAAATATTTTAGTAAAACGATTTCTACTTTCAGGTGTTGCATATTCATAAATTAAATCTGTTCCTTCAGGATAAATTCCTGGTTCTATTTCAAGAATATTATAAATTTCACTGGAAAAAGTGAAAAATCCATTTTGTGCTGTTGAAATTACAATTTTACTTGTTTTTTCAATTGTTTCAATATTTTCACCTAATTCTGCGGCAGATTGAAGAGCTAATGTTTCACTTGTAACATCTTGTAATAAACCTATGATTTTAATTAATTTCCCATCTTTATCAAATTGTGCACGGTTAGTACAATAAATATATATTATTTCACCATTTACAGTTTTAAGCCTGTATGTGACTTGAGTATAAGGATTTTCTGGTGTTAATGTCATTGCATATGCCCAATCTTCCTTATCTTCTGGTACAAGATGTTCTGGTACAATATCTACAGTATCTGGATAATCTTCAGGTTTGATTCCGAGTCGTGTGTAAAGTTCTTTTGTGAATGTGTATTTACCATTTTTATATTCTGCTAGGAATACTTGATTTGATTGTTGTATTAATTCAAAGTTATCTTTTAAGTTTACTGCTTCAATTTTTGCTTCTTCTTCATCAGTTATATCTTGAATTAATGCTATTGCCCGGATTAATTCTCCATTTTTGTTGAATAATCCTTTTGTATGATTTAAAAAGTGTTTTACTTCACCGTTAGTACTTTTTACCCTATATTTTATTGTGAATTCAGAATTTTCAGGTGTTAAATATTTAAAAGATTCCCATTTACTTTTATCTTCAGGTACTACGAATTTTTCAATTAAACTAATATTTTTTGGATAATCTTTTGGATTTATTTCAAGAATATTATAAATTTCATCAGTATAGGCATATTCCCCATTTTCATATTCTGAAATGAAAATTCTACTAGTACTTTGAATAAACTCGAAATTTTCTTCTAAACGTGATGATTTCTTTTTAGCTATTTCTTCTTCAGTTACATCTTGCAGTATAGCTACTAATCTAATTAAATTACCATTATCATCAAATAATGATTTATTATATGATGTAATGTATATAATTTCTCCAGAACGATTTTTAATTCTGTAAGTTAATGTGAATTCAGATTTTGAGGAATCCAAATTAATAACACCGGGCCAAATATGCTTATCTTCAGGAATAATGAATTGTTCTATTACATTTACATTATCAGAAAATTCATCAGGACTTACACCTAGTATATTGTAAACTTCTTTTGTAAAAGAATATTTACCATTCTCATATTCTGCAATAAAAATCTTACTTGTACCTTCAATAATAGAAAAATTTTCTTCTAAATGTAATGCTTGATTTTGGGCTAAAATTTGTTCTGTAACATCTTGTTGAAAACCTATAATCTTTAATAATTCCCCATTCTCTTTAAATGTGGCTTTATTGAAAGTTTTCATATATTTTATACCTTCAGAAGGGGTTTTAAATCTGAAAATATAATCAAATGTTGGTTTTTCAGGGGTGACATTATTAATAGAATCACTAATCATTTCTTGGTCTTCAGGTAGGACAAAACTTAATAAATCAGTGTTAGTGTATTCTTCTGGACTTACACCAAGGATATTATAAATTTCACTTGTAAAATTATATTTTCCATCTTGAAAAACCCCAATAACAATTTTACTAACTTCTTGAATTCCTTCAATACTTTCTTTTAAATCTAATGCCTCTTTTATAGCTAATGTTTCTTCAGTTATATCTTGAGTGAATCCTAATCTTAATATTTTATCATTGTCTTTTTTAAGCTTTAAATATGATTTTAAGAATTTTGTATTTCCTTTTGCAGTTTTAACTTCATAACGTATTGTAACGGAATTATCTAAGTTTAAATGTTTTAAAGCTTGCTCAATCTTATTTATGTTCTCGGGGGTTGTGTAATTATAAATGTAATTTGATTTAGTGTCATAAACCCTATTAGGATAATCTATTTCCAATATTTCGAATAATTCATCTGTCCAAGAATATTCTCCATTTTGATAGGTAACAAAAACGATTTTACTGAATTCTTCAACAGCATCTAGATTTTCTTGTAAATCTAATGCTTTTTGTTTTGTTAATTCTTCTTCAGTAATATCCCTTACAAATACAATATAATTTGTCATTTTATTGTTTTCATCAAATTCTGCTTCAACAACATTTTCAATTATTTTGATTTTATCAGAATTTATTAATAATGTTGTTATTTTACGTAATCTTGGATTTTCAGGAGTTAAGCTATCTATAAATTTAACCCAATTATCATCATCTTCATCAATAACATAAGGTTTTATGATATCTGTTTCTGTAACAAGATTATCTGGAGTAATTTCTAGGATATTGAAAATTTCAGGAGTATAATAGTATTTGCCTTCTTTGAATTGAACCACAGCTATATTTGCATTAGAACTGATTGAGTTAAAGTTTTTCTGTAATTCAAGTGCTTCTTCTTCAGCATCGTGCTCTGTAGTTCTATCATTTGTAAAACCAAAATAACCATCATATTCATTTAAAAATCGTAATGAAGTTGTTAAATATTTAATATTTCCTTTTGCTGTTTTAATTCGGTAATTAACATCCATATTAGGATTTTCATCAGATAAACTATCAAATATCATGTTGAATTTATCAATATCTTCAGGTAGAATATATTTTTTGAGAATATTTGATGAATCTAAGAGCAAATTTTCATTTTCTGGAATCTCTAATAAATTAAATATATTACTTGTCCATTGGTAATTTTTCCCATCATATAAAACAAATATAACTTTGTCAGAATGGCCTAAATCTTTAAAGTATTCCATTAAATTAAAGAACACTTTTTTATAATTTTTATAATCTGTTATTTCATTAAAAATTACATTAATTAAATTATTTTTAACTAATCTAATGTGACTTGTAAACCATTTAGAAGTCTTATTTTTAGTTAAAATTTCTATTTCTGCATCAACTACTGGAAGATTATTTCTAAACATGAATGTAAAAGTAGTAGTGAAATTATTCATATTATCTTCTGTGCTTTTAAAAAAAGTAATAACATTATCTAATCCTATTTGATCTAATTCTTTTAAATTATATCCTGAAGATTTAATGAAACTTTCATTTACCTTAACAATTTCACCTTTTCTACTTACTTGAAGTTTAGGGAAAACTGAATCATCAAAAATTGCATCTTCATTTTCTTGGTTTATATAATATTCTGTTTCATTTTTTGTGAAAATATATAATAAATCATTTTGTTTAATAAAAAATTGTTGACCTGCAAAGAATATGTTATTATCTTCATATATTTTAAAAATTACATCGTTTTGTGGTTGATTATCATATGCATAATGGAATTTTTTTAAGGTGTTTAATTCTTCAAATTTTGGGAATACTTCACTTAAATATCTACCTTTCATGTATTTTGGTAAATTTTTGTCAATTTTCCCCCATAATGTGGGATTTGCATATAAAATTAGAAAATCATCACCTGTTGGTTTTAATATTACCATATCATAGTCTAAGTTATCATAAATTTTTGCAACAGGAAAGTCGTCAAGTTTTTCATGTAAAGGTGCTTCTTGATAAAAATCTTTTAATGTTGGAATTTCTAGTTTTCCTTTAAGATTAGAGTTTTCTGATTCAGATATTACCGTAAACATATTAAACCCTAAAAAATTTTTTTATAAATAAATATTAATTTTAATTTATATTGCCTAATATATAAACATTATAATTAATTTTTTAAAAAAAAAATTTTCTTTAGTTTATAAAAGTATTTATGAAAAAAAAGAGTATAAAAAAAAGAAAAATAAAAAAAATTTAAATTAAAGATTCAACAGTAACACTATCAGGATAGTTTTGACTAACAACCACTGCAAAAAGCTTTGTCATCTTTTCAAAGCTTAAATCCTCAACACCCTTTACATCTACACCAACATAATTAGGTGCAACACCATTACTATCAATCCAAGTTGTTACACGTGATGCCATATCAGTATACTCACCATTATTAATAGTTCCACTTGTTAAGTAACCATGAGAGTTACTAGGCCAACTAACACTACCTACAGTAATGTCAGAACCTCCTCCAGTACTTATAGCTTTAGCTAAAATGTAACATGCTTGTGGTTTTGATACTGTTTGACCATTCCAAGTTATACTATTCCAGTATATATCCTGTGAGTTTACAGTATTTGCAAAACTTTGCAGTTCACTTGCATGTATTGTAATACTACCATCACTACTAGAACTAGAACCTGAATTAGAACCTGAACCTGAACTTGAAGATCTAGATGATTGACTACCTCCAGAAGTAGTTCCAGAACTAACACTATTAGATACACCATTACCTGAATTTGAAGTGTTCTGCATACTTATTGCTATAACTGCACCTACAACCATAAGTACTATTATTATAGCTACAACACCAATTATAACATACTTTTTAGTAGAATCATCACTTTTAGTTTCTTGATTGATTTGGTTTATTGGGCTTTGAGAATAGGTTGGTTGATTATTTTGTTTTAAATTGCTTCCACATTTTTTACAGAATTTTGCAGATTCATCATTTAATGTTCCACAATTTGGACATTTAACTTCCATTTTAACCTTTTCCCCCCTTCTACGATTTACATTTATTATTTTTTCACAATTTCTTTTATTAAGCTTTTATATTCTTCAAGTGTTATTTCACCATCTTGAAATTGTTGTTTATATACACTTATATCCCCAATTTTAGTATTAGTGTTTTCACGATAGATTAACTCTTTCATTAAACAAGCAAAATTTCCCTCATAATGAGATTGTAAGTGTTTCAAGTATTCAATTCTTTCATTTGGAGATTGTGATTTGAGTAATTGATAAATATAAGCACTATTCTCAATAGTATCATCTATAACACCATTAGTATTTATATTTAAATATTTATCCTTGAATTTTTTCAGTTCAAGACTTTCCTCAAAAATGTTTTCTTCATATTGCAAAATTAATCACTTAAATAGAATTATAAATTTTTTTTTTAGCTAAAATTATTTTTTATAATTATTAATTATAAGTTTTTCCATAAAATTTTTTAACAATAAAGAAATAATAATATAGATATATAAAAAAAAGTTAGAAAAAATAATCCACCACATAAATATTATTTTTTTTAAAGGACACGACTTAATTATGTTAGAAAATGAAGAAAATATACCCTCTAAAACACCAAATAAAAATTTTATTAAACTTTTAACTGGAATTAGTTACATTTTAACAATTGTAACTTTATTAATTGGCTTTGCAATTATTCCTGGTTCAATAATTCTAACCCCAACAGATGCTAATTTACCAACTATGCTTATAACAATTGCTTTAACTTTATTTATAAGTTATTATGTTATGATTTCAGATGAAGAATTTGAAGTTCATGGAAAAATTATTATGTTAATTAATTTCTTGTTATTCTTTTTACTTACATCTGGAGTACACATAAACATTGCATAAAAAAAAGAGTATAATAAAAAGAAGAATTTTTTTTATAATTTTATTGTTAAGAATAATTGATTATGATCAGATAGATTATAATCATATATTTCACATTTTTCAACTGCTTCCATTATTTCTTCTGAAACAAAGAAGTAATCTAATCTCATTCCTCCACCAAGTTCAGGGTGGTTACGTGATCTCCAAGAATACCATGTGAACTCTTCATCATTAGGGTGTAATTCTCTAAATGCATCTTTAAATCCTGATTTTAAGAATTCTGTTATCATTTCCCTTTCAACAGGTAAAAATCCTGCTTTTTTAAAATTTTTAAAGTACAAATCTTTTTCAGTATGTGCTATGTTGAAATCTCCACACATTATAACATTTTTCCCTTCGTCATGTAACATTTCAACATAAAGGAATAATTTACGTAGAAAATCATGTTTATGTGCCAAGTTAATTTTTTTACCTCCACTTGGAGTGTATACATTTATTAAAGTGAAATTATCAAAATCAAAACGTATTAATCGTCCTTCAATTCCTTCTTCAATTGTTAATCCATACTCATAATCATTAGGGACCAGTTTACTGTATATTGCAACACCAGAAATTCCTTTTTTAGAATTACTATAAAATTTACTCATATAACCTGGTATTTGCATTAAATCATCAGGTAAGTTTTCAGCATGTGATTTAGTTTCTTGTATGCAAATTATATCAGGATCAGAATCAGAGATTACATCTAAAAATCCTTTTTTCTTAGCACTTTTAATACCATTTAGGTTACAACTCATTATTTTTAGATTTGATTTAATCATTTTAAAAATCACATCCCCTTAAATTTTTAAGAATTAATTATAATTATGTATTTTAGTATTATACTTATTTTGATAAATACTTTTTGTATTAAAAAAATAGGAATAAAAGGTTTTTTATAGAAAAATATATTAAATACCGAAGTATATATACTATATAACAAAAATTTTGAAATAATTTATATTTTGGGTGCAAAATTTAAAAAAATAAAAAAAAATATTTGGAGAAATACTATTATGCAATGTCCGAAATGTAAAACATATAATGATTATGAATCTGTATATTGTTATAAATGTGGATGCAGATTAAAAGCTAAAGAAAAACAAACCCATCACTTTCAAGAATTATGTTTAATTGTTTTTTCCCTATTTAATATTGGATTTATTCTTGTTTACAGCATCATGGAAACTTTATATATTAATCCATTAATAATGCGAATCCACCGTAAAAGAGATTATGTTAAAAATTTAGCATTACATATTTATAGGGTTATAGCTGATTTTATTGAAGATGTTATTAAAACTCTTACAATTTTTAAAAGATTATAAAAAAAAGAACAAATTTTTTTTTAAGTAATATTTTTTATTCTTTGATATTATGTGTAAAAAAGACAACGATAATGTAAATATTAAAATCAATGATAATAAATTGAAAAAGAAGGATCGAAAGAAGCCTAAGTTTGCTCAGGGAGTAGATCCAATTTTTATTATTAATGATGATAATATTTGATGTTTCTCTTATTTTATAAAAAAGGGTAAAATAATTTTTTTTAAAAGAAGAAAAGAAATTTAATAATTAATTTTCTCCTCTAAAAAAAAAATATATTGTTTTAATTTTCTATTTCTATTTTTAGCTAAATTTCATTAATCCATATCTGAAATAAGCCACACCATTAGCTCCAACACTTAATACATTATTAGTTTCATTTAAAACTGTACTGTAAGGAAGTAGTGTGATATTAGTTTCACTTACATATGTACGTAATGCAACCCAAACAGTTGTTTTATTTGCTAAACTAACATAATATTTAGTCATTTTCTCTAAATAACTTGTATTTTGTGAGTAAATCATTGGAATTATAATATCTAAGTACTTATTTAAACTACTTACATTTTGACCATAATAGTAAACACCTTGTGTATCTGACATTATAGCTCCAGAAACTATTAAATTTTTATTAACACTTTTTATGGCTGAAGATAATTGTTGTACAAAATAATTGATTGATTGACTTGCATTTTTAAATTGGTATGCATTTCCTCCATAACGGATATAATCAAGGAATATTCCATTTACACCAGTTATCTTAGCATAAGATGTTACTTCTGCTATTTTTTGGTTTAATAATGTTTGATTTATTTCACCAGTACTTGTAACTGGAGAATACCAAGTAGTACTATTAAATAATACTTGATACCAAATTGAAACACTTAAACCATAATTATTTGCTGTTTTAATCCAGGATTCTATATAAGTTTTATTTGAATGTAGAACAGCACCATAACTAAGGAATATTGTGGTTATATTAGCATTTTTTATTGCTGTGAAGTTTAACTTATTCATTTCATTATAACGTACAAATATTCCATTACCTTCATAATATTTAAATACAGTGATTGTGGCAACAGCACTGTATGGAGCGTAGACAGTATTTCCGGCATAACTTGCATATGCTGTGTATTCTCCAACTGCTAGGTTTATTTCTAGTTGGTATTCACCATTTTCATCTGTTGTCACCCAATAAATTTTGGATGCTCCACTGCTTAAACGAGTTAAGTTTAATGCAATGTGTTGACCTATTATAGGATTTCCATTTGCATCTAGTAATTTTCCTGTGAAGTTTCCACTGGAATTCACTTTTTCTGAGTAATTATTAGCAGTTAAGGTTGATTTATTTAAACCTGTAGCATTTGTTGTTACTATAATATCTGCAATTTTACTTATACTAGAATCATAAATGTTGGTTCCAGAGTAGGTTGCGAATCCTGAGTAAATTCCTGGTGCAAGGTTGATTTCTAATTGGAATTCTCCATTAGTATCTGTTGTCACCCAATAAATTTTACTTAGATTATTTGAATTTTTAGTAAGGTTTAATGCAATGTGTTGGCCTATAAGTGGGTTTCCAATTTCATCAGTTAATTTTCCTGTGAAGTTCCCAGAAACATCATAATATTTAACCAGGTAATTGGCTGTTAAATTAGTATTATATTTTCCATTTACTGTTATATTATTTAATATGGTTTCATTATCTATTGTTGCAATTAATGTGAAATTACCAACACTATTTGGAGTTATTATGGTTTCATTATAATTGTATGTTCCATTGTTACTTGTTAAGTATGCTTCATTATGGTATTGATTAAAATCTGCACTATATGTAACTATAGAAGGACAGATAGTATTATTATATTCTTTTGTGGTGGTTCCATCTGTACTTTTATTTATAGCTGTTTTTACTGTAACATTTTCCCCTTTACTAATATTGTTACTTGATAGTGAGACTGCCATTATTAACCAATTATTTAAATTGAAATTGTTTAAACTAGATTTATTGTTGGGTGTATTTGTTCCCCACCAATTATAATCAGCATTTACAGTTCCATTAACATTCATTATACCTGAATAATCTTTTTTTGCAGTATTATTTGTAATAACTGTATTTGTGATATTTAGGTTTCCATAATTGAGTATTGTAGCACCATAATCTGCAGTGTTATTAGTGATTTTACTATTTTCAATGGTTAGTGTGGTTTGGTTTCCTATAATAATACCTGCACCATTATCAGCTAGACCATTTAGTATTGTTAGGTTATTTAAAACTACATTAGTGCCTGTGATATTGAGTACACGAGCTTGGTTGGATCCTGAGATATTGTGACCATTACCATTAATAATTAAACTTTTATTAACAGTCACTCCATTTGATAATCCATTGTCTGTTGCATTATTATAATTATAGCTTTGATTTAAGTTAACAGTTCCTGTTGTATCATTATCTATTAAACTTTGAAAGTCACTATATGATCCTACAGTTGTTGTATTTGAATCTGAAATGGTATTCACATCAGATACTATTGTAGAGTTAGTATTTTCAGTAGTTGTGGATATATTGTCTGCTGCACTTACTGCACTTAAAGATATGATAATAGTTAAAAATAAACATAGAACTATTAAACTTTTAGATTTTATCCTAATTTTTTCACCTCATTTTAAATTGGTAGTAATAGTTTATGTTTGATACTTGTTATTATTATTTTCTAAAAAATAAGATGATTAAGATGATTTAAAAATTATTTTTATATTCTATTTTTTTTTAACTTGTGTAGTACATGTGTGAGTAGTATCCATTTAGTTTTATTAATTCTTCATGGTTTCCTACTTCTTTTATTTCTCCGTGATCCATGTATACTATTTTATCTGCATTTTTAATTGTGTATAAATGGTGTGCTATTACAAATGTTGTTCTGTTTTTCATTAGTTGTTCCATTGCACGGGTTACTATTAGTTCTGTTCTTGTATCCATTTGACTTGTTGCTTCATCTAGTATTAGGATTTTTGGATTTGCTAGTACTGTTCTTGCTAGTACTAGTAATTGTTTTTCCCCTACACTAAAACTTGTATTATCTCCACTTATGTGTGTTTGGTAACCGTTTTCAAGGTTATTTATAAAGTAGTCTGCTCCTACAAAGTGTGCTGCTTCTTCTATTTCTTTTAGTGTGGTGTTTTCTTTTCCATATCCTATGTTTTCTGCTACTGTTCCGTCAAATATCCAACTGTCTTGTAGTACCATTCCGAATGGTTTTCTTAAGTCTTTTCTATATATTAAGCCTGTGTTTTGGTTGTCTAGTTGGATTTCTCCTGAGGTTATATCATAGAATCTCATTAATAGGTTTATTAGACTTGTTTTCCCTGCTCCTGATGGTCCTACTATTGCTATTACACTACTTGCTTCTACATCAAAACTTATTCCATTAAATAGTTCTACTCCGTTTGGATAGTTGAATTTTACATTGTTGAATTTTATTTCTCCTTTTAGATTTTCAGGATTTATGGTGTGTGCATTGTTTTTATCTGTTTCTTCTTTTAAATCTAGTAATTCGAATATTCTTTCTAGTGCACTGAATCCTGATTGTACACTGTTTAAACTGTTAGCTATACTCATTAATGGCACTACAAGCATTTCTCCATATAATAATATTGATAGGAACATTCCTATACTTAAGTGTCCTTTTATTATTAAGTATGCTCCAAATAAGCATAATCCTATGAATCCAAGATTGTTTAAGACTTGGTTCATTGGGAATAATAGTCCGCTTAGGAATCTGGATTTGGTGTAGTGGGTGTAGAATTCTTTATTGATTTTTTTAAATTCTTTTTCAAATTTATTTTCCATTGTGTAGGATTTGATTAGTTTTTGGTTGGTGAATGTGTCATTGATGAATCCATTTAATTGCCCTACTACTTCTTGTTGTTGTTTGTATTGGTATTTTGTATGATTTGTTAGGAATTTGGTTAATATTAGGTTTGTTGGTACTAGTATGAAGTAGATTATGCTTAATAGTGGGCTGGTCCATAGCATCATTATTGTGACTAGTATCATGATTAATATTTGTACTGTTAATGTTGCTACATTGGATTCAACCATAGCTTCAACACTAACCATATCATTAGTTATACGTGCCATTATATTACCTGCACTATGAGTGTCTAGGTAATTAATTGATAGTTTATGTAATTTAGATTGTATCATACTTCTAAGATTGAAAGAAAGGTTCCTAGATATACGTATCATAATCTTATTTGTGATAATTGTTAAACAATGACCAAAAAGATATAAACCTACAAGTAAAAGTAAATACTTAACAACTAAACCCATATCTAAAACACTAGCCGCATGTAAAGCATAATTACTAAGTAAATCTGTAATCATTCCTGCAACACGAGGAGCTAAAGTAATACTTAAATTACTAAAAAGCATTAAAAAGATAGTTACAAGCAAGTACTTTCTATCAGAACCAATAAAACTTAATAATCGTTTAATATCATAAGTATAACTGTTTTTCTTACTTGCCAAGAGACTCACCTTCATTAAACATTGCTTGAGTTTGATAAATCTCTTGATAAATTGAACTAGATTCAAGTAATTGTTCATGTGTACCTTGTGATTCAATTCTACCTTTATCAAGAACGATAATATTATCTGCATCTATTATATTGTTGATTTTTTGAGAAACAAGGAAAATAGTTTTAGCTTTTAATCTATTAAAAATTTTATCTGAAATAATTCTCTCTTTTTTATTATCTAAACTAGAGAAACTATCATCAAAAATGTATATATTTGCATTTTTAGCTAAGCTACGGGCAATATTTAAACGTTGCTTCTCCCCACCACTAATATTCATTCCAGATTGACTCATTTGAGTATTTAAACCTTCAGGTAATTTATTTATAACTTCACTAAATAAACTATCATCACATACACTTTCTAATTCTTTATCAGTTAAATTTGAACCCATTAAAATATTATTTCTTGCAGTATCATTTAAAATCATTACTTCTTGGCTTGACAAGCTAACATTATCCCGTAATCCTGTAATATCAATATTTCTTATATCTGTTCCATCAATTAATATTTGTCCATTATCAGGATCATAGAATCTTGTTAAAAGGTTTATTATGCTAGTTTTTCCACTACCTGTACTTCCTATAAATGCAGTTACTGTTCCAGGTGCAGCTTTAAAACAAATATCATTTAAAACATTCCGTCCAGGATTATATGAGAAGTTTACATTCTTGAATTCTACTGTTCCATTGTTAGGTTGTGTTAATTCATAATTATTACTTAATTCTGTATCATAGTATAATACTTCTTCAATTCTACCACTTGATACTATGAATTTAGGTATTGTATTTACTATAAATGGAATTAATCCTAGTGAACCTATAAAGAATGTTGAGTATTGGAAAAATAGTATTAAATCTGATACTCTTGCTAATCCTGCTTGTATTTCAAGACTACCGAAATAGTATACTAGTACTATTGCTAAATTCATTATTATTAATGCAAGGGGTGTTAGAAAGTAGATTTTATTTGCTGCATGTAAGCTTCCTTCATAAGAGTTTATATTGTATTTTTCAAATTTTTTTGTTTCATATTTTTCTTTTCCGAATGCTCGTATACTTCTTGCACCTAATATTTTTTCTTTAAGTAGGAGGTTTAAATGATCTAGAATCTCCTGTACTTGTGAAAATATTTCCACACTTTTCTTACTGTAAACTATCATTAAAGTAACAGTTGTAATAAAACATACTATTAAAATACTAGCTAACTTTAAGTTAATCATACTCATAGCTACAATAATACCAATTAATACAAATGGTATAAGTAAACAGTCTCTTAAAAAGTTAATCATAAAACTTTGAACAATAGTAGCATCACTAGTAGCACGAGTCATTAAACTACTAATAGAAAACCTTTTATAATCAGTAGGAGACAAGGAATTAATCTTATTAAACATATCCTCACGAATATCACAAACAAGACTAGCAGTAATATGAGCACTCAAATAAGAACTACTAAACATAGCAACTGCTAAAATAAGAGTTAAAATAAACATTACTAAACCAGTATTCCATATTAAACCAAGATTATGGTGCTTTACACCATTATCAAGAATAGTTTGAGTCATACTCATAATATTAATCTGCAATGCCACATGAACAAATACAAAAAAAGCAGTAAGAATAATTAATTTAGAATAAGGTAATAGATAATCCTTTAATAGTCTTTTCATAATATAATAATCTCCTAAAAATAAAATAAAGATTTAATTATTTTTAAAACTAATATGAACTCCAAATCCATCAATATCATTTAATCTGGAAAAATCAGCATCTAATTGCAATATAAGATTATTAATAATACTCATACCTAAACTATTTGAAGTATTAAAATCAAAGTCCACGGGAACTCCAACACCATCATCAAATACTTGAATATTAACTACCCCTTCAATTTCTTTTAGAATAACATTAAAAGAACCTTTCTCATTATTAGGGAATGCATATTTAATAGTGTTTAAAGCTAATTCATTTATAATTAAACTTAATGGAATTGACTTATCCATCTTCAAATCAACATGATCTATATCTAAGTTTAAGTTAATGTTCTCTGTACTGTATAATGTGAAAAGGTTTTCAAGACTTTGTTTAAAGTATTCATTAGCATTTACATGGGAAACATCAGAAGATTGATAAACTTGCTCATGAATTAAAGCCATACTACTAATACTACTTTTAGTTTGCTTAATTACATTTTCAGGATTATCTTTATTAAATCTTTCTTCTAAGTTAAGTAAGCTTAAAATTATTTGAAGATTATTCTTTACACGATGATGAACCTCTTTTAAAAGGATAGATTGATTTTTAAGAGTGTTTTTTAATTCATTTTGAGTGTTAACATTTTCAGTTACATCTTGGACGAATCCTATGAAACTATTAATATCTCCTTTGAATTTAACTATTAATTTTAAATATTTAATATTGCCTTTACCTGTTTGGACTTTATTTATAAAAGTATAATCTTTATTAAATTCTGTGAAACTTTCATAATGTTTTAATAATTTTTCCTTATACTCTGGAACTGTGTGTTCTAATATAATATCTTCACTGAGAGATTTTTGAGGATTTGGAATTTCTAGGATAATGAATATTTCATCTGTCCAATTATAACCTTCAGGTTCTTTATAAACTATTGCTACTTTACTTAAGTCTTGAATTTCAGTCATGTTTTCTTGTAATTTTAGAGCATTTTCCTCACTATAATTACGTTCAATTTCACTAATACTTAATTTATTACTATAAATGAACATTAACAATACAATAAAACTTATTGCTCCTACAGCAACATAAGGTGCCCTGTAGCCAATATAATTAATATCTTTTAAGTATACAACTATTAAAACAACAATTGTAATGAAAACTGCACATGAGTATATAACTCTTCTTCCTAAATGGCTTGAACGAGTATTTAAAACTAATGGCTTTAAATATTCTTCTGTAGGATAATAGATTAAAAATGCTGCAGATAATATCATGTGATATAGTAAATAATGGAAGATACGTGGAGCATTAATTGGATACATACATAGATAATTAATTAATCCTCCATATCCAATTACAATACCTATTACTGCTATTATTTGAGCTATTTTAGTATATTTTTTGCTTACTGTAGCATATAATAAAAACCCATAACTGAGCATATTATACATACCAAAGATAAATGATTCACAATAAATATGCATCCAATTTTGAATACCAAATAATTGTAAATAGGATAATACTGATAAAATACAGATAAAAATTACAATTCCTGTAAAAACATAAATTAAAGGACGTAGCTTTTCACCATATTTTGAGGGTAATAATAGTGCGGATATTGAGATTAAAATATAGAAAAGAGATTGATCTGTAAATGATGAAATATATGTTAAAACAGTATTATTAAAAGCTCCTGTATAATCTAGAATAAATATTAATATTGATACAATTAAAACTATTGAAAAGAGGATACGGCTTGCTAAAAAAGTTTTTTTCACTGTATTTTCATTTATAAATTCATCAAAATGTTCTTTTGAATTAAAACTCTTATTCATAATTTATATCCCATTAAAAATTTAATTGAAAGATTTTAATAATTTAATGTATCAAATTTTTCAAAGTTTTTTCATTCTATTCTTATATTATTAAACAATATTTGTATTATTA
>JAEZRD010000051.1 GCA_023440975.1 Methanobacteriota archaeon
TTACATAATGTCCCACTTTTAACTCACTCGGTTTTATTTCAGCTGCTCCTTCTATATTATCCAGATCTCTAAAGGATAAAAAAGTTTTTGTAGTAGGTAAAGATTTTTCAACTATTTGATTATTTTCAAAATTTTTTAATTTTACAGAAATTGTTTCATATTTAATATTTTCATTATTTGAAATTATATTATACAAATTATTTTTACTCTCTTTCCAATTGGACATAAAGAGTTTTAAATCCTTATCTAATAATTCTTTGAATGAATCAATGTTCTGAACATTAGTATTTTGTAATACATCCTTTCTTTCAATAGTTTTAGGATTTAATATATCTTTATTTCGACTTTTAAAATTATTAAAAAAATTATCATTAGTATTTATTTTAAGGAACTTATAAATTTCTTCTATATTGTCCATAGCTATTTGTTCTTCTTCATTTTGATAATTTTTAATTTGATTAATTTGAGTTTTTATTAATTTAAAATTTTTTCCCTCATAAGCTAAAATAATAATTTTTTTATAAGGTTTATAAATTTCTGAAATAAAAACCTCAGGAATTAATCCCGGTAAAACTAAAATTTTATTTGCTTTTTCGGAATCTTTATCTTTATTAAGATTACCCATATATTTAATGGATATATTATCAATACTTAAATTTTTAAGATTAATAATCTGATTTTCTAATATTTTAGGTTCTGTTCTATTATAAGTTCCTATAATTACATTTTCTTTATTTTTTACTAACTTTTCAACTAACTCTAAGATTTTATAATCTTTACTTTCCCTATTGTATGATAAATCATCATTGAATCTTTTACATCGACTTAATTCTAGATATATATTATTTAAAGATATTAAATACTCATTCAAACGATATCTGTTAAATTTATTTTCTCTATTTAAATTATCTAAAAAAATATTAATAAATTCTGGAATACTTAAATAATACCACTGCTTATTAATATGAATATTAATCTTTAAAAAAGAAGGATTTATAGTTAAATTATATAAAGAATATAAAATTTCAAGTGATTTATAAAAGAAATGTTTATTAAAAATAGAATTCACATCAATATTTTCAATATTTTCTTTAGCTAAATTAAAGAAGTAATCTATTCCTCCAGATTTAATAAGGGGATTAAAAATTGATAAATTTGCATCATTTTTATAAGTATAAGGTTTATCTAAATTATATTTACTTAATATTTTCAATTCTGTGTTGTTTTTACTTTCAAAATATTTCTCAGAATGACTTATTAAAGATTTATTATTATTTAAAATACTTTGATTAAATGGAATAATTAAAAAGTTTAATTCTTCTTTAATTAAATTAGTGAATTTAAATTTAGGATTAGAAAAATGTAATAAAATATTTATATTATCATTTAAATTATTTTTGACCCAACTAATAAAATTTTCACATTTTTTCTTTGAATATAAAAATCTATCAGCATTTTCTATTATTAATAAACCTAAATTTATTTTAGAAGAATGATAAATAATATTTGGGTTATTTAAAATTTTTTCAAATGAATTTTCTATTTTTTCAAAGTTTTTATCCGTTTCAATAATTATCTTAGGGCCCTCATTGTTAAGTAACTCTTCAATTGTTCTATCAAAATTTTTTTTAAAATCTATTGTTGCACGAGGCAAATACTTTTCTAAATTTAAATTATAAAAGTCCTCATGATTTTTTACTAAATATACAATAGGAACCTGATAAAATAAATAAGTAGTTTCTGGATTTAATAATTGATAATTCTTGTTTATAGTTTCTTTATTAATTTTATTATAACTTATTCCGTTTTCTAAAGTAACTACTAAAACACTTTTCTCATATTTTTTAGCATAAATATAAGATAATAAAGGTATAGGTCTTAAATATGGATCAGGAAAATTAATAATTAAATTCTTTTCTTCAATTAAATTAATAAAACTATTTAAAAAAAATTCAGTTAAAGGACTTAAGTTATTAGATAAATTGACATTATCAGTAGCATTATTACCTTTATTCGGATTATAACTACAAATGTCTTGGTTAATTATTTTATTCCATGTAAATATTTGTGTCATATTTACTCCTATCATTCTATTTGCCAAAATCCTTCAATATATCTGTCAGTTTTCCCTATAAAAACATCCCTATCTAATAACTTATTAAAATCAGAGCAGACAAATTCTTGTAAGTATAAACAGGAAAAACATGCACCATTTTCATCCAAACATGTTGGATCAAACACACAATCATTAATATCCAACTTAACATCCCTAAACCAATCAAAAATCGAATTTTCAAATACAAATAAAAAACCCCCAATATTAATATTTGAAGTAGAATAAATAAGAAAAGCTGCTGCTTTTGGAAATAACAACTCACTACAAGACTCTGAGTTTAAACCAGTATATAAAGAGGATCTACGTATAAGAATATGTGAAAATGTATGAATTAATTTTCTTAATTCAGTATATGCCTTAGAATTTTCATCTAAATTAAATAAAATTTCTATAGCCTCTTTTTCTGTGTCAACATAAGATTTATTTAAAAATTTATTTTTTATTAACCAATTAACTACTTTAATTTTATCCAAATCAATCATTAAACCCTCTGTTTCATAAGGGTAAGAATATATTTTAATTATCTCGTCATCTTTTCTTTTTTTATGAGGTTCAAAATGTGGTATAAATCCCGGTTCATAAAACTTGTTTAATCCTTTGTTTGATCCTATTGAAGAAGATATAAGATGTATATCTGAGA
>JAEZRD010000011.1 GCA_023440975.1 Methanobacteriota archaeon
TAGAGTACATAATTACTAATAGTGAAAAAGAAGCTTTAATCCTTGAAGCTAACTTAATAAAAAAACACCGCCCTAGATATAATATTCGATTAAAAGATGATAAAAGATATCCTTATGTAAAATTAACTAATGAAGAGTTCCCTAAATTAATATTAACCCGGAATATTGGTAAAACAGGAACATATTACGGACCATTCACAGATGTAGGAAGTGTGAATGAAACTGTGAAACTATTAAAATCTTTATTTAAAATAAGAACATGTAAAAGAATGGATGGACCATGTTTAAACTATCAAATAGACTTATGCGATGCTCCATGTGCAGGGAAAATAAGTAAAGAAGAATATAATGAACATATAAAGAAGATAGATTTATTTTTCCAAGGAAAATATACAAAAATCATTAAAGATTTAGAAGCTGAAATGAAAGAAGCAAGCCAAAACCAGGAATTTGAAAAAGCAGCAGTCTTAAGAGACCAAATTAACAGCATACATGAAGTAATGGAAAAACAATTTGTAGAATTCTTAGAAGAAACAGATCAAGACATAATAGCCACTAGCTTCAAAGACAATGTAGCAATCGTAGTAGTAATGAGCATTAGAAACGGTAACATCATTGGAAGAGACGATTTCATGATGAGCACCACAAAAGAGGATAAATCAGATGAAGTAATAAGTGCATTCATAAAACAATACTACGGAATAAACAGACACGTCCCTAAAGAAATATTAATTGAAGAAGACATACCAGATAAAACATTAATAGAAGATTGGTTAACAGACATAAGAGGAAACAAAGTTCATATTCACATACCTCAAAAAGGAACTAAATTACGCTTAGTAAGAATGGCAACCAAAAATGCAGACATCATCAAAAACCAAAAAGAAAAAATGGACAACAGTATGATAGAAGTTAAAAAATACTTAAAACTTCCACACTTACCAAGAGTTATAGAAGGATATGATATAAGTAACATATCTGGAAAACTAGCAGTAGGAAGTAAAGTAAGCTTCCTTGATGGTAAACCAAACAAAAGACAATACAAACACTTCCGAATGCAAACACCTGGACCTGATGATTATGCAATGATGAAAGAACTCCTAACAAGAAGACTTAAAAATGTTGCTGAATACTACAAGATAGAAGAAAAAGAAAGAACCCCCCTCGAACATGGAACAATACCTGATTTAATATTAATCGATGGAGGAAAAGGTCAATTAGGTGTTGCATATGAAGTTCTAAAAGAATATAATCTTACATTCATACCAATAATAGGACTAGCCAAAGAATTTGAAGAAATATTCATACCAAAATCAAATATACCCATAAGAATTCCAGATAATAATGAAGGATTACATCTTCTCCAAAGAGTACGAGATGAAGCACATAGATTTGGAGTAACTTACCATAGAAAATTAAGAAGTAAAAAAATAACAGAATCCTCATTAGATAATATTCCAGGAATCGGAGAAAAACGAAAAATAAGTTTACTGAAAACATTAAAAAGTATTGATGGAGTTAAAAATGCTAGTGTTGATGAATTAGCCGAAGTAAACTTAATAAATAGAAGTTTAGCTGAAACAATTTATGAATATTTCCATAAAACTTAATTTTTAACCTTTTTTAAATGAAATCATATAAGCAGTTCCAGGTTGATCAATTTTAGAAAAAACACCCTCAAGTTGATTAACAAGGCTATTAATAACAGTTAAACCTAAACTAGGACTATTATAAATATCCAAATTATCTGGAAGACCAACACCATCATCAGCAAAACTAAATATGACATTATCATTTATAGAATGAATATTCATTTCAACATTACCACCATTACCATCAGGGAAAGCATACTTAATAACATTATGCATCATTTCATTCACAATCAAACCTAAAGGAATACTAGTATCCATACTCAACTCAATATCCTCTAAATTATAATTAACATCAATATTACCAATAGAATAAAGATTTAAAAGATAATTAACAATATCTTCAAGATACTCTTTAATATTAATATTAGCTAAATCAGAAGATTTATAAATTTTTTCATGAATAAGAGCCATAGAATAAATACGATCTTGAGTAGACTTAAGAATAGCCTCTGGATCATCAGGTTGGAAACGCACATCTAGTTTTAATAAACTAAGAATAACTTGAAGATTATTCTTAACACGATGATGAACCTCTTTAAGAAGAACCTCCTTCTCATCTAATAACTTTGATAACTGTTCATTAGTGTTTTTAAGCTCTTTTTCATATAAAACACTACTTGTAATATCTTGAACATAACCTAAAACATAATCATAATCTTCATCCTTGGAAACTTCACCATAAATAACAATATACTTAATATTTCCTTCAGGAGTTGTAACATGAGTAGATAAATCAAAAGGAACCCCTTTAAAGAAAGCCCATGCTATCTTATCATAAAGAGCATCTTGATCTTCTAAGGATAAATCATCAATAAGTTCATACATATCATTACCCATGGTTTCCATATCACTTCCAATAATATCACAAATTTGCTCAGACCATAATACACCAGTAGGTCGTTTATAATTAAAATAAGCAATTTTAGAAACATTTTGAACAGTAGTTAAAGCTTCCTGAAGAAGTAAAGCTTCCTGATTTGACTTTTTAGCATCAGTAATATCCACTAAAGATATTTGAGCAGCATTACGACCATTATATGAAACTGGGAAAATAATACTATTAACATAAACTCGTTCATTATTTACATTTAAAAAAGTACGTTCATCTTCATGATAAAATAATTCACGATTCAAAATTTTACGCATAATCTCTTTTCGCTCATCAACATCCAGATCAAATGAATCTTTACTTGAATAATCATAAACTGCACCAACTTCAGCCTCATTTTCATGGCCAAAAATATTATAATAAGCTTTATTCACACGGACAATAATATCATCTTGAATAATAATCATAGGAATTATAGATTCATCAAAAAGTTCATTTTCCTGTCTATTTGTATAATCATAATCAGTCATATCATTACCAATAAGTAATAAATAGTCATGATATCTTCTAAGACTATATTGAATACTGCAAACTAAATTTTTATAAGAGAATAACATTAATCTTAAGGATATGGGTTCATAATTTTTATATCCTCTTTGGAAATAATCCACCACACCTATTTTTTTAAATACTGGGAAAATTTCACCATATCGTTTATTAAAAATTACACTTAAATCATTTAAGCCTAAAATAGAAAATAACATTTTAAGCATTCTAGTTTCATCAATAAAATAAAAATCTTCACCATCATTATATGGAACAAGAATATCCACCCCATATTCTAGTGAACTTATAAGAGAAGTTAAATCTTTTAAAGGAACATCTTTAGTGTTAGCAATAGGTTCAGTATCCTTAAAAAATTCTTCTTTTTTAAAAACAGCATAATTAAGAATATTATCCCCATCAACTACAGCAAATATGTATGAATTTTCATCAAAATCTTTAAAATCTTCAGGATATTTACTAAAGAAAGATTCATTATAAATTTCATTAATATTTCCTAAATAATCCATTTCCCAATACACTTCCCTTTTTTAAATTAAATGGTTACAAAAAAATAATAATTAATATATATTATAATAACATTTATTATAAATATTTTTACAAAACCTAACAAAATACTATTTTCCCAATTTAGAGTAATAATTTTTATAAATTAAAAGAATAAAAAATAATAAATATATGATACCAAAAAATCATCCAAGATACCAATCATTATTATTAAGAGATAAAGTTAAAAACGCATTTAAAGAAGGATACTTAGCTGATTCTGGAATGATAGCTCATGGAAGAGGAGAAACATTCGATTATCTTTTAGGTGAACAAACTACAACACCTGCAAAAGAAGCAATGAAAGCAAGTGTATGTAAACTTTTACTAGCAAAAAACCCTGTACTGAGCGTAAATGGGAACACAACAGCATTAGTAATCGATGAAATAATAGACCTCGCAAAAGAGTTAAATGCTAAAATAGAAATTAACCTTTTCTATCGTACAGAAGAAAGAGTGAATATAATTACTAAAATGTTTAAAGACAGAGGATATGAAGATATTCTTGGAGGAAATACTGAAGAGTTATTAAATATTGATGGCATCAAAAACCCTCGCTCAACAGCATCCCCTGAAGGAATATATAAATCCGATGTAGTGTTAGTACCATTAGAAGATGGGGATCGTGCAGAAATATTAGTTGAACATGGAAAAGAAATCATAACAATAGATTTAAACCCATTATCACGTACAGCACAAATGAGTACAATAACAATCGTAGACAATATTGTGCGAGCAATACCATTCATGATACAAACCACTAAAGAATATAAAAATAAGGACAAAAAAGAATTAAAATTAATTGTGGATAATTTTAATAATAAAGAAAACTTAAAAAAATCATTAAACGAATTTAAAATAAAAGAAATAAAATAATAAAAAAAAATTTGTGATATATATGAAGGTTATAGGAATATCAGGATTACCAGGTTCAGGAAAAAGTTTCATCTCAAAATATTCAGAAGAAAAAGGATACCTCGTAACAAACATGGGAGATGTAATACGAGAAGAAGCTAAAAAACGAGGTGAAGACACAGGAACAACCGCAACAAACCTTCGATTAGAACACGGCCAATATGTAGTAGCTAAATTCACAATTGAAAAAGTTAAAAACTTAATAGAAACAGCAGAAGACAAAGAGAACCTAATAATAGTAGAAGGAATTAGAAGCCCATTTGAAGTAGAACTCTTCAAAGAAGACTTCCCAGACTTCACATTACTATCAGTCTTTGCAAGCCCAGAAACAAGATTTCAAAGAATAACAAGCAGAGGAAGAGGGGATGACACACAAGACATAAACGCGTTCAGACTCCGAGATAAAAGAGAACTAGATTTCGGAATAGGGAATGTAATTGCAACAAGTGATTACATAATCGTGAACGAAACAACCTTCGACGAATATAACAAAAAAATAGATGAATTCTTCGATAAAATATTAAACCACGAAACAATCTATTTACAATAAAAAAAAAGACTTATTTTAATAATTTATTATCTACAGATGAGATAGTATAATTTATCTCATTAAAAACATTATCTACACTTTCATCTGCAGGTATAACATTCCAATTATAAATTACACGATTTAACTTTTCACGTGTTTCACATAAACTATCATAATTTTCAAACATTTCAGTCTCTTCACCACGACTATCCATACGCTTAAGAGACTCATTAGGAGAAACATCCAAAAAGAACATATACTCACTAGTTGGTAAAATAATACAAACAATCTTATAAATTACAAGACCTACAACACCTGGAAGATAACTAACAGCTAATGTATAACGAGTAAATATAACAGTATCAGCTTCACCATAATATTTACGAAGAGAATGAACCACATCCATACCATAAAATACAGTAGCCTTAATCTTATTAAACTCTCCACGTTTTAAAAGAGCTTCTTTACTTTTTCTACCATAAACAGTATCCATTGATGGATGAGAACGTAAAATACATGAGCCTTTTTTACTGAACTCTTCATAAAGCAATTTAGATTGTGTGTCTTTCCCTGACCCATCTAATCCATCAACTACTATAAATCTCATAAATTATCAACTATTTTAAATTAATATTATAAATAAACTATAAAGAATTGCTGTAGATAAAGGCACAGCAATATTATCTAAACCTTTAGGAGTTACAGCTTCAACTATAGTTGCAACAGCTGCAACAATTATTAAATTTAATATACTGAATCCTTGAACATTACAACCTATTAAGGTATAAAATCCTACTATAATAAAACTAAAAATAAAAATAGCAACGAACATGGAAACAGAACCTTCCACAGTCTTATTATCTCCTGTAATATTATAATTATGACTTCCATACATTCCTCCAATCACACTAGCAAATCCATCACCAAAACTCATAGATGCAATTGCTAAACCAACAATAACAAGATTATTATCTGGTATTATGAATAAAAGTATGGTCCAAATAAGAGCATAATAAAACAATCCAAGATTATGGCCTGAATGAGTTGTTCCACTATCCATTATTTTAATTGGAGAATAATCAGTCATGAAAAATAGAACAATAGCTATTGGTAATGTTACAAAAACAGCCATGACCAGATTGCTACTATAAAATGGCATTATAAATATTAGAAATCCCATCATGATATGTAAGAATTTACGTGAAAAAATAGATTCACTGTCAAATACTTTCTCGGATATGAAAAAGATAATTCCAACATATGCAAAAGTGATTATCCAACAAATTATATCCAACATATTAAAATCTTCTATTTAAAGTAGTATTTAATTTTTTATAAAAAAAAGTTGAGAGAATAATTAAACTTTATCCTCTAAAGTAGCATTAATAATATTATAAGTACCATTATCAATGTGCCAATCATTTTCTGCTTCTAAAATCTTAATTCTTTTATTAAAAATAGGACCATCAAGGACAAAAGTTTCAGCTTCCCCCCCTTCAAAAGCAATATTAATTTGACACTTCTTGTTAATCTTTTTAAGCTCTTCCAATGATTCAATTGTAATATGCTTACCTAACCATGATTCATCTAAACCATAAGCAAATACTCCACAAATAATAACATCAAAACCAGAACTAATAACTAAATTCATATACTCCTCAGGATCCATATGCCAAAAAGGACTAACACAATCTAAACCAACTTCTTTAGTTAACTTATCAATTCTACTTCTTTGATATTCACTAAATAAAGCCCCAGTATAAACTACTTCAACACCTAAATCTTTTAAATTAACAAGTTCCCGTTTTAAATCATCTAACTCTTTTTCTTTAATACCTGAACTTTTTCCTTTAATTAATGGAATTCCTACAGCTTCACTAATTAAATCGGTTAAATCAATGTTCGGTACATGAAACATATAAGATTCTGGATTTTCACTTTTCATACTAAGCAAGTATAAAACTTCATCACCATGACTAATTGAATAATTCAAAGCCATTGTACTGTCTTTCCCACCACTAAATAATACTGCAGATTTCATAAGAATTAACTCTAAAAAAAAAATTTTAATAAAAAATAATAATAATGTTAAATTAAAAAAAATATAAAAAATTTTAAATAATTAATAAAAAGTGGCATTGAATTATTTAACGCCACTTAATCCTACCTAATACCCTTCTTATTTGATCAATAAAGACACCTAATGTTGCAACTATACCTCCAATAATAGCACATACTAATACAACGAAAGGTGTTGAAGGAGTGTGTAGTTTAGCATCAGCAATAGTATCATGAACCGGTCCAGTTACATTAGAAACAACATAACCTTCATCATTTAAATTTTGTGTTATTTGATCTACACTACCTGCCTTTGCATCTACTTTTAACTCAATAATACTGTAACTGTAGTTAATCTCATAATCAGAATATAATCTTTCTCTTAGAATTTTCACTGCTCCTGTAACATTATCATTACTTAAATTCATGTTAATGGTTCCAGCTTTATTATCAATATCCCAACTTGAGAAGTTACCATCCATATACTGAATATTCTTCTCTAAGCTACTTGACGTATTATCCGAGAAAGGCTGAACATGCACTAATAATCCCCTATTATCAACACTATTAACTCCATCCATATTCTTTAAATCATTTATAACTTTATTTACATTAGAATCAGCAGCTATTTCAACTGTCATTGTTTCATGATCCCCATTATACAATTGAGTAACTGCCCCACAAAATTGTGGATAACCTTGAATTGTTGGACTGATGAAAAATACTCCACCGACTGCACCTAAAATTAAACCTATAACAATTACTAACCCCACTTCTTTTTTCCCAATTAATGGAGTTAACATACCCATTGAAAAGCTAAAAATCATTATAACAATAAAAAGAATGATTAAAATAGCCGAAATAATAAAATCCATACTATATATCCTCAATAAACCCTTTTATCAATAATTAAAATAATGATTAAAAATTTAAATAATATAAAATCATAAAAAGTCATTTAAAACAATTTAATAAGATTACATTACCAAACCGAACTATCATAATATTAACTAATAAAGTATTATAATTTTATTAGTTTATAAAGTTTATTAAAAGGTTCAAACAATTAAAAAAAGACCATATCAGATAATAAAAAAAGTAAAAAGAGTTTAAGAAAAAATTTAAAAAATGAAAAAAAATTAATTTTCCCCATTTTTAAAAGCAGCATCGACAAATGAAATAAATAAAGGATGCGCATGATTAGGTCTAGATTTAAACTCAGGATGGAACTGACAACCAACAAACCAAGGATGATCCTCAACTTCAACAATCTCAACTAAAAAATCATCAGGAGTAGTACCAGAAATCTTAAGACCCATCTTAGTTAACTCTTCCCTATAATCATTATTAAATTCAAATCTATGACGATGTCTTTCCTTAATATCAGGTTCATTATAAGCTTCAGAAGTTTTAGTATCAGGAACAATCTTACAATCATATTGACCAAGACGCATTGTTCCACCCATATTCTTAATCTTCTTTTGCTCTTCCATCATATCAATAACAGGATAAGGAGTTTCAGTATCAAATTCAGTACTATTAGCACCTTCTAAACCATTTCTACGAGCAATCTCAATAACCATACATTGCATACCTAAACAAATACCAAAAATAGGAACCTTATTATCTAAAGCATAATTAATAGCATCTAATTTACCTTTAAGACCACGTTCACCAAATCCTCCAGGAATTAAAATACCATCTAAATGTTCCAACATACCTAAATCTAAGCTATCAACATCACTAGTAAAGTATTCAATATTCATTTTAACTCCAATAGCGGCAGCTGCATGGTGTAAAGACTCACGAATACTAATATATGCATCTTCATATTCAACATATTTACCTACAATACCAATTGTAACTTCAGGACTTTGAATTTTAAGTCTATCAACCACATCAGCCCAATCATCAAGCTGATTAGGATTAGTATCAACACCAAGACTTAAACGATTATTAATAAAGTTACCAACATCAAACTGATTTAAAACAAGAGGAACTTCATAAATACTACTAGCATCAGGAGTATGAACAACAGCATCAAAACTTACATCACAAAAACTAGCTATTTTCATACGTAATTCATCACCAATAGGTTTAGGGCTTCTAGTAACAATCATATCTGGATTAATACCCATGCTACGTAATTCTTTAGTAGAATGTTGTGTAGGTTTAGTTTTAAATTCCTTAGCTGCATCCAAATAAGGTACAAAAGTCACATGTGCAAACATAACATTTTCAAAACCTTCTTCATTACGTAATTGTCTTAAAGCTTCAATGAATGGTTGAGATTCAATATCCCCTACAGTACCTCCAAGTTCAACCATAACAACATCATAATCTCCTTCTTCAGACACTTCACGAATCATAGCTTTGATTTGATCAGTAATATGGGGAATAATTTGTACACATGCACCTAAAAATTCACCTTTACGTTCTTTTTCAATAACAGCACTGTAAACTTTACCTGTAGTAATATTAGATACCCCTGGTAATTCCACATCTAAAAATCTTTCATAATGCCCTAAATCAAGATCAGTTTCCATACCATCATAAGTTACAAAAACTTCTCCATGTTGATAAGGATTTAATGTTCCTGAATCCCAATTAAGATATGGGTCAATTTTTATTGCTGCAACTTTTAATCCATATGAACGTAAAAGACGTCCAATACTTGCGCTAGTTATACCTTTTCCAATAGAACTAACTACCCCACCAGTTATACAAATATATTTTGTCAGAATAATACTCTCCACATTTTATAAATAAAGTTATTTTTTTTGTAAAATTAAATTAAAATAAATAATTAATAATAATTATGTATTAGATTTAACTATTATATAATATCTTTTATTTATATAATAAAATAATAATAACTCTTTTTAAATTCTAAATATCATCCTTTAAATTGATATTTGAAAAAATGAAAATTTTTCATTTTAAATTTAAATTCAAAATAATTTTTAAACAAATAACAAAAATTTAATAAAATTTTCACATACACAACAATAAAATATGATTAAAACTCTTAAAATTAATTTTAATAAAATCAAACAATATTTTATATTCAACGAATACTCTAAAATCAGTATAATTAAATATAAATAAAAATAAAGTCAAAAAAAATATTATAAATAATAAAAAAATGTGAGGCAAAAAATCATGAGTATTATATTAATAATAATTTTAGTAATTATAATCCTAATCGTATTATATTTTATATATGCATACAATGGATTAATAAAAGCAAGAAACACTGTAAAAAATAGTTGGGCTCAAATAAATGTTCAATTAAAAAGAAGAAACGATTTAATACCAAATTTAGTTGAAACTGTTAAAGGTTATGCAAGTCACGAAAAAACCGTCCTTGAAGATGTAACCAAAGCAAGAACACAAGTAATGAATGCAAACACAGTTGAAGAAACTGGAAAAGCAAACAACCAATTAAGTGGAGCACTTAAATCATTATTCGCTGTTGCTGAAAATTATCCAGAATTAAAAGCAAACACCAACTTCCAACAATTACAAAGCGAACTAACAGAAACTGAAGATAAAATTGCATACAGTAGACAATTCTACAATGATACTGTACTTATGTACAATAATAAATGTCAAATGTTCCCAAGTAATATTATTGCAAACATGTTCCACTTCCAAGAAGAAGAATTCTTTGAAGCACCAGAAGGAGAAACTGCAGTTCCTAAAGTAGAATTCTAAAATAAAAATAAAAGGACTATAAAAAAATGATAAATAAAAAAATAATTGCAAGTATAATACTTCTTATTTTCTTATTATCCACTGTTTCAACATCATTTGCTGAAGATGATAGAAGTTATAGTATTAACCAAGCATTAATAGATTTAACCGTACAAACTAATGGATTATTACATGTTCAAGAATCATACGATTACTCATTTACTGGAACCTACCATGGAATATATAGAGACATACCCCTAAAAAGTGGAGAAAGTATTGAAAACCTGAATGTGACAACAGAAGGAGCATATAGTGATTATAAAATAACCAATGATGAAAATGGGAATAAAAAAGTTACAGTTTATTTATATTCAGATGCAGCAAAAACTAAACCAGTAAATGACTGTGATGTTACCGTTAACATAAATTATGATTTTAAAAATGTCGTAACATTATACAAAGATACAGCATCATTACAATATAAAATATGGGGAGACCAATGGGATGTAGATGTAGGTAAAGTCCAAGCAACAGTACACTTACCATCATCATCAGGAAACCAATACTACTTAAATCCCTCAGAATTCAACCAATCCTCATCATTAACTGGAAACACAATACAAGCAACAACAACTTCCATTCCAAGTGGAAATTATTATGAATTACAAGTAACAATGCCCCTAAAAGATTTTAATAATGCAGTATACGCTAAAAAAGATAATCGTAATGCATTAGGAGAAATACAACAAAAACAAACTGATTATAAAAATAATGAAATATTCTATGGAAACCTATTCAACATAATAAGCATATTATGTTTCATAAGCCCAATACTCCCAATAGGAGTTTACATTAAATATGGAAGAGACCCTAAAACAAATTATAATGGAATTTACGAAAGAGACTTACCTACAAAAGATCCACCTGCAATGATTAATGCTTTAATCGAAAATAGTGACTTAGGAACACCAGACATGAAAGGATTCGAAGCAACAATCATGGACTTAATAGATAGGAAAGTATTAAACTTAAATGTTGAAGATACAGATAAACCAGATAAAAAGAATCTTTACATTAGTATAAATAAAGAAAAAACTTCAAATTTAGATTTACATGAAAAAGATATAATAAACATTTTCACAACATTTGCAGATGAAGAAGGACAAGTAAATTTAAACGACTTCCAAAACAAACTTTATGACACTCAAAACGGAATATGGTTTAAAGAAAAATATGAACTATGGCAAAATGATTTCAAATACCAATACTTAAACAATGAAATATTTGCAAAATATTTCGAAGATAAAGGTTCTAACCTATTTAAAATCATTGGAATTATTGGAATGATACTTGGATTTATAATAGCAATAATATCATTAATGAGTATTTATTCAGCATCATTAACTACTGTATCTGCAGCATCATTCATGTTTGTAGTTTCTATAGTTTGTATGCTTGCACCAGCAAAAATTGGTGGAAGATGGACAGTTTATGGAAAAGAATTTAATGAAAAATGGAAAAACTTCAGAAAATTCTTAAAAGACAATAGTTTAATTAAAAAATATCCTCCAGAATCCATAATTATTTGGAACCAATACTTAGTATATGGAACAGCATTAGGAGTTGCAGATAAAGTTCATAAAGCAATGAAAATGAATTTATATGCTGAAAATAATTTATATGATCCATATGATAATAATATGTACCTTTTCCATTCTTATGGAGGATTAATATTATTAGATAATGCATTTAACACTGGAATTACCACAGCAACAAGTGATGATAGTGACTTCGGAATTGGAGATATAGGAGGAGGTTCTGGAGGTGGAGGTGGTGGAGCATTTTAAATAAAGCTCACACTAACCTTTAAAAAAAAAGTGTATATAAAAAAATTAAAAAAAAGAGAGTAATGAAAAAATTTACCAGATATCATCTAATAAATTTTTAATTAAGTCACATCCAACATTATCTGTTCCAAGAGAACCTTTAGCATTATTAGCTTCACTATAAGATTCAACATCATCTGCTTTATCTTCATCTTTAGAAGAATAAACAGTGATTGGAACTAAATCTCTAGTATGGGTTTTTATTGGTACAGGAGTTGGATGATCTGGTAATACCACTATTTTATAATCACCATATTTTGGAATTTCATCTAAAATTTTTGTTAAAATGATTTTATCAATTCTTTCTATAGCTTTTATTTTCTCATCTATTTCTGCAGCATGCCCTGCTTCATCTGGTGCTTCTACATGTATAATAACTAAATCATTATCTTCTAAAGCTTTAGAAGCATATTCTGCTTTAGCTTCATAATCAGTGTCAAAGTATCCTGTAGCTCCAGGAACATCTATTTTGTTTAATTTAGAGAATATTGCAAGACCTTTAAGTAAATCAACACCAGTAATTACTGCGGCATCTATTCCATAAACATCCTTAAAAGCAGGCATATCTGGTTTAGTTCCTTGACCCCATAACCAAATCATATTTGCAGGTTTTTTACCTTCACTAATACGTTTTTGGTTTACAGGATGGTTTTCTAAAACCTTTTTAGATTCAAACATTATGTCCTTAATAGCTTTACCATAACTTGTATCCCAATCTAAATATTTATCAAATTTTTCATCAACAATATCATGTGGTGCTGGAATTTCTAATTTACTAGTATCAGGGTCATGATATACGAATAAATGTCTATAACTTATTCCATGATGCCAAAATCCCTTGAAATCCGGATATTTATCTTTGAAATATTTGTTTAAAGCATCCATTAATTCTGTTGCTTCTTCAGTTGTAATATGTCCACTAGTAAAGTCAACTATTTCACCATTTTCTTCTGTGATTAAATTACAACGAAAAACTACATCACCATCAACTGTTTCTATTCCTTGACTTGCAGCTTCTAATGGTCCACGACCAGTATAATATTCATCAGGATTGTAACCGAAAATACTCATATTAGCTACATCTGAACCTATAGGTAAATGGTCCGGAGCATTTGTTGTTAATCCTGAACGTCCTTTTTTAGCTAACATATCCATGTTTGGTTTTTTAGCTACTTCTAAGGGAGTGTGATTATCTAGTTCAGGTAAGGGGTAATCACTCATACCGTCCCCTATCATTATTACATATTTCAAATTAATCATCCCCTATTAATATTCTATTTTATTATTTAGTACGTAATATTGTGATTAAATCTGTCATCATTGCTGATGCTGTTTCAAGTGATCCTGCACCTTTACCAACAGTTGTTACTTCATCAGCTAAATCTGTTTTTAGTGTTGCCATGTTAAGAGTTCCACTTATATCATAACTGCTTCCTTGTTTAACTAATCTTGGAGAAACTTTTAAAGCTTTTGGAGAAACTTCAGTTATGAGTTTAATTAAATATCCATTTTCTTTAGCTAATTTAATTGCTTCTGAAGTGATGTTACTTATTCCTTCCACTTCAACATCACTATAAGTTGCAGGAACACCAAGAACACTATTAGATAATATAACTGCTTTACATGCAGCATCAATACCTTCAACATCTTGTGTTGGATTAGTTTCAGCAATTCCTAATAATTGTGATTCTTTTAAAGTATCTGGATAACTAGATCCTTCACTAGTCATACGGGATAAAATATAATTTGTTGTACCATTTAAAACTCCAATTATGCTAATGATTTTATTTCCACTTAATGCATCTCTTGCATAATTGATTATAGGCATTGCTCCACCTACACTAGCTTCAAATTTAAACATTACATTATTTGCTTTAGCTGCTTCATCTAATTCTTGATAATTTAATGCAAGATGTCCTTTATTACTTGTTACAACATCTTTTCCTTGTGAAAATGCTTTAAGTGCAAGAGTTCTAGCGGGTTCACCATCATCAATATTTGTTGGAGTTTGTTCCATTAAAACATCATATTCCACATTATCTAAAACATCAACACCACTGATATCTGTACCGAATTCAGGATATTCTCCAAGTTTACCTTTTTCGTTTTTGGTTTCAACTAGAAGATGTTCATCTAAACCATCAGGATTAATTGCTGAGGATGATGAATCTGCTACAGCAACAATTTTAATGTTTATTCCTAATTTATCATTAATTTTTTCTTTTTGCATAGCTACAGCTTTTGCTACACCTTGACCAACTGATCCAAATCCCATTAATACTAATTTACATTCTTCCATTAATAACAACCCCTTCTTTAGACCTCGTTTATTACAAGTAAATCTTTTTCTTCTGCAATTTCTTGCACTTTCTTGAAAGCTGTTTCTTTTTGACCAATATTTGATTCAATTGTTATCATTGCTGAGGATTTGTATTCTTTATCTAATTTAATATCTAACCCTACTACCCAAACACCATCTAATTCATTAATTCTATCAATAGTGTCTCTTACATCAGTATCAATAACATCACCAATAAGTACAGTACTAACTCTTTGTTTTAAGATTACATCATCTTTTTCTAATATGTTAATACCCATTTCATCAAATTTATCAACTACGGCATTAAGGTTTTCTCTTTCACCTTCAATAGTGATTTGAACAGGAATTAAACCTTTTTCATTTTTTACATCTCTTTGGTGAATAATAGCAACTAAATTTGCTCCTAAATCCCCAATTGGTGAAAGGACAGATACTAATTGTCCTGGAACATCTTTAATTTCTAAGACTAAATTCATTCTCATTTTTATCACACATTTTGTTTATTTTTAAATTTTTTTAAATCCAATCTGCTTTTTTAACTATAACATTACCATCTTTATCTGTTTTAGTGTTTCTAACAATTTTAGTAGCATCTTGTGGATTTGATTTATCTTCACGGTTTAAGTTTAAATTATCAGTAATGTAATATGTTTCTTCAAGATCAGGTATGGTGTCTAATGTTTTAGAAAATTTTTCTAAAATTTCTTCTGCATCTTTTTCTATTTCTGTCATGATTTATTTCTCCAAAAAATAATTTTTTAAAAATATTTGATTAATTTGAATATAAATGTTTTATATTAATTATAGGATTTATTTTTTAATATTTATAAAACTTTTTAGTATAAAAATTAGTTTTAAATTCAAAAAAATTGGATTCTATTAAAAATTTTAATAAAAAAAGGGGTAATGGAATAAAATAGTTTTAATTTTCTATTAGACTATTTTTGTAATCATTTAAGTATTGGTTGAAATTTAAGGTTTTACTTATTTTCTTTTTTAAGATTTTATCTATACCTGAACCGTATTGAGCTGCTTTTTTAGGTCTTAAAGCTGCATATTCAGGTACACCATAATCTAATGCTGCATCTCTTAGAATATATTTTTTTAATGTATCTTCAGGTGATCTTATTTTATATTCTGGAGGTATGGTCATTCCAAGTCGGATTAATTCTGTATCCATGTAGGGAACTCGTAATTCCACACTATTTGCCATACTTGCTGCATCATCTCGTTCTAGGTTTACATGGTAGATATTTGTTATATCATGAATCAGTTCTTGGTTTAATCCTTCATAGTCATGGTTTTCTATATGTTGTATGTAACGATTGTATCCTGCAAATAGTTCATCTGCACCTTGTCCTGATAGGGCTACTTTTATACCATCTTCTCTCATCATTTTAGATGCTAAGTAAATTGTCATTCCAACCCCTAATTTCATACGATTAGTATCTTCTATTGCTTTTAATACATCATTAATGTTATCTGCAACAACTTCAGGTGTTATTGTTTGAATTTTTAATGGTAAATCTATATCCTGTGCAATTTTTTTAGCATATTCTATATCTTTACTTAATGGATTTCCAACAACATACAATTTAACTTTTAACCCAGTTTCTAAACTAATCTTCTTAAGAATAACAGCTAAAAATGCACTATCTATTCCTCCAGAAAAGATTAAACCTACCTCAGATAAGTTTTGAACTCTTTTATATACACTTTCATATAAAGTTTCAATTAATTTCTGTTTTAAATCATTATAAGAAGTTTCATTATCAACTTCATTAATTAAAAGTTCATTCACTCGTATAATATCTCCATTAAATAATATACATCCAGGTGAAAGAGAATATATTTCTGTAATTCCCGCAGCCCATAATGATTTTCTTTCACTTGCAAAACCTAAAATTGAATTTTCATCATTTAAATCATATCCATAATACAATGGTTTTACTCCTACAATATCTCTAGCTAAAATCATATCATATCCATCAGTTACTGCAAATGCATAATCCCCATCAATTATATTTAACACTTCTTTTATTGTAGGGAGCAAATGTTTATGGATTTCTAATTTATTATAGATTAATTCTAAAAGTAATTGACTATCTGATTTTATTTCTTGATTTAAGTATTCTTGGATTTGTGGATAATTAAAGATTTCTCCATTAAATATTAACACAATTTCACCTTTTTTTATAGGTTGCGTGTTATTTTTTAAATTTTCCTCTTTATTTTCAGAACTTCTAAATATAGATAATAAATTGTGTCCAAATGCTATTTGATAATTTTCTGGATTTAGGAATGTGTTGAAATCTATATTATCCTCAAGGATTGAATCTTTATCATTTTTTAAATAGACTCCTGAATTATCAGGGCCTCTGTGTTTTGATTCTTTCATCATTTTTATGAGAGTGTCAGTTTTGACATTTCCAGTTAGTCCTAATATTGAACACATAATACCATTCTTTTAAAATTTTTATTTTAGATTGTTAATTATTTTATTTATTTGGTATAGATATTAAATAAACTTTAAATATAACAATAGTTAATAAATTTATTATAATAATAAATTAAATAATAGTATATATAAACATAAAAATAATATTAAAAAAATTAACTACAGAAGGGAAAAAGAATGAAGACAAAATCCGTAGGCTTAGTAAAACCACTAGCAATAACCTTATCTGAAGAGATAGAACTCGAATCTGGTGAATCAATCCCCAACGTTACTATAGCTTATGAAACATATGGTGAACTAAACAAAGAAAAAAACAACGCCATACTAGTCTGTCACGCTTTAACAGGAGATGCCCACGCAGCAGGATGGCACAAAGGAGATAAAAAACCCGGATGGTGGGAAATACTAATCGGACCAGGAAAAGGATTAGACACCAAAAAATACTTCATAATCTGCTCAAACGTACTCGGAGGATGCAAAGGAACAACAGGACCATCAAGCATCAATCCAGAAACAGGAAAAGAATATGGAATAGACTTCCCCGTAATCACAATAAAAGACATGGTAAATGTCCAAAAGAAACTAATAGAAATGTTAGGAATAAAAAAACTCCTAGCAGTAATAGGCGGATCAATGGGAGGAATGCAAACACTACAATGGGCAGTAAGCTACCCAAACATGGTACAAAAAATAATACCAATAGCAACCACAGCAAGATCCAGCCCACAACAAATAGCATTCAACGAAGTAGGCAGACAATCCATAATAAAAGACCCATACTGGCAAGAAGGAAAATATTACGAAACAGAAAACTCCCCAGAAGCCGGCCTATCAGTTGCAAGAATGATAGCACACATCACATACCTATCAGACGAATCAATGTATCTAAAATTCGGAAGAGCACTACAAGATAAAGACCAAGTAACATACGACTTCACAACAGACTTCCAAGTAGAAAGTTACCTACATCATCAAGGAGAAGTATTCGTCAAACGCTTCGATGCAAACAGCTACTTATATGTTTCAAAAGCAACTGACCTATTCGACCTAGCAGAAAATGGATCATTAATAGATGGATTCAAACCAATAAAATCCAAAGTTGAATACATAAATGTAGACTCCGACTGGTTATACACTGATGAACAAGCAGAAGAAATTTTATCATCAATGCAAGCAAACGGAATAGATGTATCATTTAGCGAAATAAAAAGTAATTACGGACACGATGCATTCTTACTTGAAGGTGGACAATTAAATTACCTCGTATCACGTTTCTTACAAGACAATATAGTTGAAGATTTAATGAATAAAAATGTATTCACAATTAAAGAAAATGCAAAAATAAAAGAAGCCGCACAAATAATGATGGACAACTATGTAACACACTTACCCGTAGTAACTGATGATAATAAACTTATTGGAATCATTACAGCTTGGGATTTAAGTAAAGCTATCGCACATGGTGGAGAAGAACTTAGAGATGTAATGACCGAAGATGTGAAATTTTGTAAAAAAGACGAAACCATCGAAGTTATTGCAGGACGCATGAAAGAAGATGATATAAGCTGTTTACCTGTAATAAATGAAGAAGATGAACTTATTGGAGTAATAACAACTGATTTAATAAGTCACCTATTCACAAACACAATATAAAAAAAAAGTTTAAAAACTTTTTACCCCTCTCTTTTCATTTTTTTTAATATATTTATGCTTTGTAGAAACCCTACTATTCTTTAATATTTCTTTCAAAATTGCAATTCTTACAAATTTTTTATAAATATCTTTTAATTTAAAAATAAATATTTTAAACACTATTTTAAATTTATTTAACTTAAAATAAACCTTAATAATTATAAATAGCATAAAAAAAACGAATAATTTCAATGAAATCATAAAAATTAATAGTAAAAAAAGAAACACCAAATAAAGAATAAAAAAAATAGAATATGGAAAATTTTTATTTAAAATCTAAAGTAACATAATCTACAACAGAACCATCTGATGCAATTAAATCAAAATCCACTAAGATTTAAAGTAGCATGATCTACAACAGAACCATCTGGTGCAATTAAATCAAAATCCATTGTAGTAGGCACATCACTTTTTAAAGGTAAGAAACTGAAAGTTTGATAACCTGGACTTCCACATAAATCGGGATTATCACTAACAAAATCACTACATAAATATTTAAAATTACTAGAATCATATCTAGGTTCCCAATGATAACCAGTACTAGGATTAACATGCATAGTACAATAAATACCATTATCACCACTAGTGGAATTAACATCAGCAGCAGTAACAAAACCACTTAAAGCAACAAAACTTATTAAAAGAACAAAAAATACTCCTAATAATTTGTATTTCTGATTAATATTCAACATAATTTTTTCACCTCCTCCTAAGAAATTTACTTAAAAACAATTACAAAAATTTTCAAAAATGATGAAAAATGAATTGTTTTATAATATAAACTAACATTTTATTTACTTATAAAGGAATAACTAAAAAAATTAGTTATGTAAAAAAAATAAATATAGTTGAACAGAACCATAATATACTCATTTTAAAAAAAAAATTATCATGCAAAAAAAGATATTAAGTGTTAAATAATTAAAAAAAACCTCAAATGGCAGAGAATAAATTACAAAATAATATAAATGTTATTGAGGTGATAAAATTCCTTTTTTTCCGGGTGAGAAAATGAATTAATATTTTTTAAAAAAAATAATAATGGAAAATTACTAACATAAACTTTATAATAATCTCTGTATTTTTTTAATATTATTTAACACATATACGATACTTTAAAGAATGTTATTTAAAAAGAAGTATCTAAAAAAATTACTTATAAAAAAAAATTATAATAATAATTTAACACTTAATGATGCAAAACCTTGATCTATATCAGAAGAAACAAGAACCCTATTAAATTTAGGGAAACTATCACGAATATGGATTAATTTACGAATATCAATATCAAGGTCAGTTACATAAAATTCAAAACCATCACGGAAAAAATATGTTTCTTTACGACATTTTAATCCACTAGCATAAAAAAAATCTTCAATACGATTATCTAAATCAAATTTTTCATTATCAGATAATTCCTTTCCAGAAATATAATCAATAACATCATCTTCAAGACCTTCTTCTATGGGATATAATCGTAATTCATTTTCCATTTCTTTCAATTCTTGAATTAAACTATCCTTATCCAATTCCACCATATTTATTTACCTTCTAAACCTAAAATTTCTAATGTTTCTTTAGCTGCTAATTGTTCTGCCTCTTTTTTACTTTTACCAGTACCATAACCTAATTTTTCACCATCAACAAGAGCAGCCATAGTGAAAGTTTTATCATGAGGCATTCCAAATTCATCGATTAATTCATATTCCACAACCACTTCTTCAGCATCCCCATACTCTTTTAAAGTGGACTTATAATCATAGAAGAAAATGATTTTCTTTTGAATTTGAACATAAACTGTTTCTTTTAAAAATTCCCTAGCTTTATCTATTCCATGATCTAAGTAAATTGCTCCAAGGAAAGATTCAAAAACATCTGCAGTTATACTAATAACTTCTTTTTCTGTGATATGATTATCTTCTAAGTTAATTTTAATACATTTATCCAAACCATATTCATGTGAATAAAAAATTAATGCTTGTTGACAAACATAATTTGCCCTAATTTTTGTTAATTTTCCTTCACCAAAATTAGGATGCATATTATATAAGAAAAATGAAACCATCATATCTAAAATAGCATCACCTAAAAATTCTAATCGTTCATAATCTGCATCTAAATCATGTTTTACAGCATATGAAGAATGTGTAAAAGCAATTTCATATAATTTCATATCCTTTGGAATTATATTAAATCTTTCCAATAAATTATTTAATTCGTTCATTAAAATCACATAAAAAGTAAAAAAAATTTTTTCCATTTATATTATATTTTTACATGTATATAAAAATTAGCATAAAATATTTTAAATTATTTTTTTTTAAAAAAAAATGAAAATATTATTTTTCACACGCTCTCGGATAATTCATTTATATACAATTTAATAAAGGATTATTTAATCAATGAATATTTCAAAAAAAAATTAATGGGAAATCATTGATTTAAAAAATATTAAATACATGATTAATTGGTTAAAATTGATTAAAAAACAGCACACATTATTTACTAAATTAATGGTGCTAATATTTTAAATTAATTTAATCTTTTAAATCATTTTTTTATTAATTATTATATTATTATTTACTTATAAAAAAAAAAAATAATGGCGAATGGTGCAAAAACATGTTACTAAACTGGTGTGAAGAATTAATAGAAGTCGACCCAAGTATTGATTTCAGAAGATGTGGAGGATGGTTAAAAACCGTTGAAGGATTAGATAAAAGTGTAACAAACGGATACTCCATAATTGGTGACTTCATAAAAGCTGGAGATTATAAAGAAGAAATTCCAAATGGTTTATACTTAGATTGTAATAAAGAAGGTAAAAAATCTAAACCAAAACAAGATTTAAGATTATTACGTTTACAAGATGGAGATTTAACTTTATTAGATCAAGTTTATGATGGTAAAAAGAATTGGGCTGTAGATTTATGGGACAGTATTGGTGAAGAATTAGATTCTAATTATAAACAGAATGAGGCTGAAAAGTTAACTAGTTTAATCTTAGATAAAACTGGAAAAGACACTGAATTGATTAATGAAGTAGTTAATCTTTTAAATCTTAAGATGGAAAATTTTTAAAATTCAAATTTTAATTACAGCTTACGCTGTAATTAGTCTATTTTTAATAATATAATTGTTATTTTTTTATAATAATTGTTGTTGTGAGAATTTAAACTCAAAATTATGTTTATTTCTTAGTATACTTATATGATCAAATTTAGAATCTGTGATTTTCTCTATATCAGATATACTATCTGTTATATTGAAATTATTTACTATTGTAGAATCAAATAGTATATTCATAGTTGCAGTTGCATCATTGAATTGAATTTCATAATCTACTTTTGGATAATTTTCCATTAAGTATATATCTAATTCCCCTAATTTTTCTTTTTCTAGAACTGGACTCATTTTAAAGTAATCCTCCTTGTTATAATTTTTTTGTTTTTAAATTTATAAATATTATGATAATTTTCTTCTTTATTTGATGCTTTTTTTTAAAAAAAAATATAATAATAAAAAAAGTTAAAAAAGTATTACTTTACTTGTATAAAAAATAAGATAAAAATAATTAAAATGTAAATAAAAAAAATAAGAAAAAATCTATTTTAATCTTTGACCAGTAACAGATTTTTTATTTTGCCAATTGTAACTTCGCATCTTTTTAGATTTACCGAAACCACAAGAAGCACAAACTTTCTTACGTACATGATAAGTGTTTCTACCACATCTTCTACATCTAATATGGGTCTTTTTATTCTTTTTACCCATTGACGGTGTTCCCTTCACTGTTATTTCCTCCGTTTAAATTTATAGTGACATATAATAATCATTTAATAAAAAATAGCCTAAACTATCTAATTAAATATAAAATTAAAGTTAATAATAGATACCCATATCTAAATAAGTAAATTAAATTAGATAAAAAATATCAATTAACAAAATGTAAATAAAAAGTATTTTACTCAACAAATAAGTTGAATAAAATAATTTCATAAAATTTATTCTGATGTATTGTAATTAATCAAGAATTAAAAGCAATTTATGGTGAAATATAGACTATGTTATCTCCTCTAATGAGGACAGTACCTAATCTTCTTGCTACTTCTCCGCCTTCTAATTCCTCAGCATCATTTAAAACGAGATTCATGTGTAAGTCGAAACTTTTAAGAATTCCTCTAAATTCACGATCTCCTTTAAGTTTTATCAATACTGGAGAGTTTGTTGCTTGACCTAAAGCGTCAAGTGGTCTTTGAACATTTTGTTGTCCGCTCACGATTATCACCTATACTATAATAAATATGTTAGCTTCATATTTAAAGGTAACTATTAATACAATTATTAAAAGTTCTAAAAATATTTGCCATTAATTAATCAATTCTCATATGAATTTAATAACTAAAACTAAGCAAAAAAGAAAACTTATTTTAAAAAAATTATTATAATTCAAAAATAAATCATTCATTAAAGTTAATCTTAATTACAACAATAATATACTATAGTATAATAAAGTATATAAATCTTTAGGGTATATTTCAATAAAATATTAATCATATAAGCACAATATAAATAAAACAATAAAAAAAATGAGGGAACATTTTGAAAGTAAAGAAAAGATACTTTTTAAAGAAAAAAAAGATTAAAGAAATCAAAAAAGAATTAGGAGAATACGGAACATTAATAAACAACAAAGATAGTGTTGAATTACTAGAAGTAGATCCAAACGATTTCATATTAGTAAATGGAGAACCATACATCATAATGATTGACAACAAACCCTACCCAACACTTAAAGCTGCATTAAACGAAAACTTAAATGCAAAAACAGCAGTTGTAGATATGGGAGCAGTTAAATTCATGACTAATGGTGCAGATGTTATGAGCCCAGGAATAACAAAAGCAGACGAAAACATCCAAGAAGGAGATGTAGTACTCGTCGTAGAAGAAAGTCACCACAAACCATTAGTAGTAGGAATAAGTTTAATTACTGGACCAGAAATGGAAGAAAACGATAAAGGAAAAGCAATAAAAACCTTACATTACATAGGTGACGACATCTGGGAATTTGAAGTATAAAAAACAAGAAGCGATAAAAATGGCAAAATTACGATTAGACGCAGGAAGAATAAGAAACCCACGAGTTCATAAAGTAGGAGTCTTAGCATTAGGATCACACTTAGAAAACCATGGCCCAGCACTACCCATAGACACAGACTCAAAAATAGCATCATACATCGCACTAACAGCTAGCTTAAACAGTGGCTGCCGATTTTTAGGAGTAGTATTCCCCGCACATGAATTACCAACAATAGATCATGGAATACATAATGAACTAAAAGATGTAGCATACGAAATAACAAGAACACTTAGATCTGCAAAATTATACTTAAACATAGACTCTTGCGTAATCGTAAACGGACACGGAGGAAACCTCCCATTATACCAATGTTTAGAATTAATGGAAGAAAAATCAGATGTATTAATACAAATAAACAACAGTATAGTTGAAAATGAAGGCCCACATGCTTCTTCTGGAGAACTAAGTATGGGCAAAGTACTTGGAATATTAGATGAATCCAAAGTCGACATTCAAGCAGACACCAATATTTATGGAGAAGTAGGATTAAGCATGTTTAAACAAGCACGAAAAGATGATGCAGGAATAGAAATTGGTGCAAAAGATGTTGAAGAAAATGGTGTTTATGTTGACGATGTATATGGCCAACAATTAATAAATCTTGCTGTAAATAGTGTATTATTTGATATAGAAAAATTAAGCGATTTTTAAAAAAAAAAATTAAAATAAGAAAAGTTTTAGGAATAAAATATTTATTAATTTCCATTATAAAAATTATTATTTCCTAAAAAATTATTTAATTTATTCATAATTTGATCATACAAATTTTGAGTACTTTGTTGTTGACTATTAGAAGCAATATTTGATGCAGTATCCCCATTAATAATATTATTACTTAATGAAGAATCACTACTGTATTGATTATTATTACTAGATATTCCAAGAAGTCCTTTAAGACTATCTCCCATACTAGTTATAAAGTCTGAAGTGTTAGTTGAGGAATTTGTAGACTGAACATTACTACTATCCATAGATTTAGTATTGTTATTAGAATAAGCATTATAAGATTGCTGATTATCAGAAGAACCATAATTTCCATTAGCACTTGATGAATTATCAATGCTAATATTATCTCCTGTGCCACTATTATTAGAATTACTGATTGCAGCATCTTGAACCATTCCATAGGTTACTGCTGCAAAACATGCACTTAATCCAAATGCAACGATTGCTATTACAAAAAATACAAGTGCTGTAGCTGCTTTATCTGCCATTTTTATATCACCTCAGATATATTAAATTATTGAAAAAAATTTATAATTTTAGTGTTTTATTATGTTAATTCATAAATATAAACTTATCTTTTAATAACATAATGTTATAAAAAAAACTTATTTTAAAAAAATTTAAAACAATAAAAAAATAGACAAAATAATAGAATATGAAAACAATCAACAAAACCTACACAAATGAATTGAATATAAAAAAATCCGAATTTATCTGTAGACTCATACCAGCAACAAATGAAAAACAAGCAAAAGAAATCATAAACAAAATCTCAGATAACTTCAAAGATGCAACACATAACTGCAGCGCATATGTTGTAACTGACGGAGAAGGATATGATGACAACGGAGAACCTTCAGGAACCGCAGGAAAACCAATGCTCAATGTATTAAAGAAAAATGAAATACAAAACATCGTAGCAGTAGTAACAAGATACTTCGGAGGAATAAAACTAGGAGCCGGAGGACTAGTAAGAGCATACAGTAAAAGCGTCCTAAACACATTAGAAATAGCAGAAATCATAAACATGGAACAATACCACATATTCCAACTAAAATTCACATACAACCACATAAAAGACATCGACACAGAAATACGCAACCAAAAAATAAGAATAATAAAAAAAGACTATCAAACAGATGTAACCTACCAAATAGCCCTAAAAAACATAACACAAATAAATACATTTAAAGAAAAATTCCAAAACCAAATAAACATCCAATCCCTAGGAGAAAAATTCCTAGAAAAACAATAAAAATATTTATCCTTTTTCAATAATCTTAATCAACTTTTCACAAGCTTTAGCACTTTTTATATCATTAAAAGCATAACTTATCCGTTTAATAGCATCTAAATTACGCACATAAGTATCTAACCAACTAAAAATATCCCCAGGATAAGCTTGAATCTGATAATCCTTAAACAATCTATTACTAATATCAACAGGATCACTATGCTTTAACCGCTCTTCAAGAATAATCATACTAACACCTCTTTGAAGACAATCACAAAACGGCCTATCTTTACAAGTACAGCGTAAAAAATCAATTTGTAATTTAAGTAAAGATTCCTGAAACTTCTTATCTACTTTAGCTAACACATCACCAGTAGAAATAATATCCAATGTAGACTCACTAAACAATCTAGTTGAAAAATTCATCTTCATACTATTACAAATTTGTTTATGAATAACTGGAGAGAGATAAGCATTTTCAAACAATTCTAAATCAAGAGCAATATTTTCCACTTTTAAAACAGGATTATTTTTATCTAAATCTTTATACTTATTTTTTTTACTTTTCTTTTTACCTTTTTTCTTAGTATCCTTTGATTTACTTTCTAAACTTTTATGACTTGCTTGTTTTTTACTAGAAATTTTAGTAATACGCTTTTGCATATATGGTTTGTTAACAAATTGGTTTAAATAATCTTTACGAGCAATTGCATTCTTAACATATTGCCCATCTTCAGTTGATAAAAAGCTCATACTAACTGCTCGACCATACTTTGATGTAGTGACTTTATTATCTGCCATGACTTTTATCATCTTATCCTCAATTAACTCATTAACTCCCATATCAAGTTCAATAGGAATAGGTTTTTTCTTATAAAAATCATGAATTTGTTGCATATTATTCAAAGACTTACTACTCACATCAGCAAGAATCTCCTCCAAAGTACCAGAACTAGTATAATTCACATGAACATCCTCAACATCACTTTCAAGAAGATGTAAAGCCGTAAACTCCTCAGTTTCATTATCAAACTCATTATCAATTTCAGGAAGCAAATAAATCAAACCACGATCATGATAAGAAGGACGTCCAGCTCTTCCAAGCATCTGAGAAAACTCATTAGGACTAATCCACTTATTACCCATAAGTAAAGACTCAAAAATAACCTGACTAGCCGGAAAATCAACACCCGCAGCCAAAGCAGCAGTAGTAACTACAGCAGCAATCTTACCTTTAGCAAAATTCTTCTCAATACCCTCTTTTTTATAATAAGACAAACCCGCATGATAAGCCGCAGCATTAATACCCTTATTACTTAAAAAATTAGCAATCTTATGAGTTTTCCTACGAGAATTAGTGAAAATAATAGTTTGACCACTAAAACCTTTACTACTCTTAGAATGATACTCCTGAACAACTAACTTTCGCATAATCAATCTCTTCTGAACCTCATTTCGAACAAAAACCAAATGTCTTTCTAATGGAACAGGACGCTGATTATACTCAACAAGCTTCATATCAAAAGCATTAGCCAAATCTTTAGGATTATGAACAGTAGCAGATAAACCAATTAACTGAGTATCAGGGTAAAGATTACGTATACGATTAATAAGACCATTCAATCTCAAACCACGATCAGGATCTGATATGGAATGTATCTCATCAATACAAACAACTCCAAGATTACTAAGTAAATCCTTTTTACCACTACGTAACATGAAATCCAAACCTTCATAGGTACCAACAACAATATCAGCATCCATAATATTACTATCAGGAACTTTCAATTCACCTTTAGCTTTAATACGATTACTACCCACTTTAATTGCAACTTTTAATCCCAAAGGACCATATTTCTTTTTAAAATCCCTATACTTTTGATTAGCAAGAGCAACAAGAGGAGTTAAAAATACAAACTTCTTACCTTCCAATGCTTTAGGTATTCCTGCAAACTCCCCAATAAGAGTCTTACCACTACCAGTTGCAGAAACAACAAGCATATCCTCACCACGCATAACACCAGCACGCAAAGCTAACAATTGAACAGGCAACAGTTTAGCATCAGGATTACGTGTTAAAACCTCTTTAAATTCTTTAGGAACTTTTAACCTACTCATAGATATTTCAGGAATCTTAGACTGATTAACCTCAATCTTATCAAATAAAGTTAAATCATTATGCTTCAATGGATCAAATTTAGGTGAAAGCATTTCCAGAACAATATCTAAACTACCAGTCTTCTCAAGAACATTCTTAAAATTTCTAAAAACAGATTTATCATAACGTCTAAGCTTCATTTCACGCTTAATAGTTTCTTCAGCACACTCTTTACAAATACTTTGATTATGATAAGAATAACTATAATGTTTATTAATAATAGTCACAAAACCCTCATAAATACAATGAGGACAAACAGTAGTATGTCTAACCTTAATATTTAATGAATCTAAAAAATCCTCAATATTCTCATCCTTTGATGCAATAAAAACAGCTTGTGATCGTAAAAAATCTATAGCCTCAGCTGGAGGGCATAATTTATCAACATTATCAACTTTTTTAATATATTTATTTAAATTAAAACCAGTTTCATCTTGTTTAAATTTAAGTGTTCCGATAAATTCAGGTTCTCTTCTAGTATTTAACGCTCCCTTAGGAGAACCTATAGGATACATTTTCCAAACATTTTTCCTTTTTCTTAAAATAATCATATCATTTTAAATTATGATTTTTAATATTAATATACATTAATTTTATTTCAATAAAAAATTATTAAAATCTTAATTTAGATTTAATGAATACTAACTAAATCATTAATTTTATAAACTCCTTAACATTAATCAAATCAACATTAATAAATAATAAAGTATTTATAAAATAAATAAAAAATTATTAATTACTTATTAATTTTCAGTGAGGTGAAACCAATGATAAACAAATATATAGCTGCAATCATATCCTTTATTTTCCCAGGTATTGGTGAAATAATTCAAGGAGGAGAACTTCCTAGAAATCTTGGATTATTCGTTTTAGATTTAATATTTGGTATTTTAGGATTATATGTATCCCAATATTTATTAATAGTAACTTTAATAATTTCTCTATTCGCATTATATGATACTTATAAAATGTCTGAATAAGATAGATAAATCGTTAAATTAGTTTTTAATTTTCTTTTTTTTTACTTTTTTTAATTCACATAAAATAACAATATTAAATTTTTTTATAATGATTATGGAATGAGGATTCAATGATAAACAAATATATCGCAACAATCATATCTCTTTTCTTACCAGGTATAGGAGAAATAATACAAGGTGGACCAGTTACTAGAAATATTATATTATATTTAGTAGCAATGGCAACTGGTGCAGTTACTGCTTACTTTAGGATACAAAATAATTTTACTATAAACACTGTGATTATTATTTTAAGCTTAATAAGTTTTATTATTAGTATATTCT
>JAEZRD010000022.1 GCA_023440975.1 Methanobacteriota archaeon
TTTTTAAATAATTATGTTTTTGATGTTGAGCCTTTGGTTTCTATTATTGTTCTTAATAGGAATGGTTTGGTTCATTTGGAACGTTTGTTTGATAATTTTGGTTTTTTTACTAATTATGATAATTTTGAAGTGATTGTGGTTGATAATGGTTCTGTGGATGGTTCTGTGGATTTTTTAGAGTCTTTATCTGTTGATTTTTCTCTTAATATTATTAAGAATGAGGTTAATAAGTCTTTTTCTGAGGCTAATAATCAGGCTGTTGATTTTTGTAATGGGGATTATGTGTTATTGTTGAATAATGATATGGAGCCTACTTTTGGTTGGTTGAATGAAATGGTTGGAACTATGCTTTATAATGATAATGTAGGTGCTGTAGGTGCTAAACTAATCTACCCATACTATTATGATGAAGAAAATAATTTTAAATCATTCTCAATACAACATGTTGGAGATATCTTTGGTCAAAGAATTGAACCTTGTTGTGCTTATGCTTATAACAAAAATAAATTTGAAAAAGTATATGAAAGTAGTATAAATAAAACAAACACCACCATTGCTGTAACTGCTGCGGTAGTTTTAATAAAAAAATCTATTTATCAAGAAATTAAAGGTCTTAATGAAGAATATTTTTATGGATTTGAAGATGTAGATTTCATGTTAAATTTACATAAAAGAGGATATAAAACATTATATTGTTCAACTGCTCTTTTATTTCACCATGAATCTAGTACAAGAACAATTAACAAAAATGAGTATTTAATTAATGATAAAAACAATACAAAAATTTTGTGGCAAAATCAAGGAAAATATATTACTAAAAATATCTTTTTAGATAAAATAAATCATCGAAAATTTTTCACAGAAAAACCCCTTAAATTTGTCTTTCTGCTTGAAGAGTTTACTACTCAAAATAAAAATTATAAGTTTGTATCTGATTTAGCTAAGAATCTTATTAAAAATGAATTTGATGTTGAAGTATTAACACCTTCTGAAAAACAAGATACAGGGGATGATGGAGATATATTAATTTCATTTTCTGCTAATTATAATATTGAAGATCTTCGATTTAGAAAAAATTCATTAAAAATATTGTTATTAAATGAAAATATAAATAATAACTATTTAAATAGTTATGAAATGATAATAACTCAAAATGAGAGTATTTATAATTATATACATCAAAAATATTCAAATTCATTTTTTATTAATCCAAATATTGATTTTTATGAAGAATTTTTAATAATTATAAAAAATTATATAATAAATAATCTTTAAAAGAGGTAATTTTATGGGTTCAAATATAACAAAAATTCAATTTATACATAATAAGTTAATGTCCCATTTTCCTATAATATATTTATTATCTAAACCTAATAAACAGACATTTAATAATATTAAAGGTTATAATGCAATAAAAAAGTATGATTTATTTGATAAAAATTATTATTTAAATAAATATAAGGATGTTAAAGATTCTGGAATGAATCCAATAATTCACTATATGTTATATGGCTTTAAAGAAGGTAAAAAGCCTAATAAAAATTTTGATGGTATTTATTATTCCCATAAATATGCTGATGCTTTAAATAGTAAATTAAGTCCTTTAGTTCATTATAGTTTGTATGGAATTCAAGAAGATAGGAATTATAAATTAAATCAAAATATTTTTCCGTTAATTCCTTTTGAAACAACAATAGACATTTTGAATAATTTTGCTGATTCAAATCTATCCAAATCACAATTAATAATAAATATTCAAAAACAATTAGAAACTATAAATTATCATTCTTCTAATCAATTTAATTATAAAAATAGTAAAAAGAGAATATTATATTTAGTTCATGAAAAAATAGGAAATTTTGGTGGGACTGGATTTACAAATAATGATATTATAGATAATATTCAAGATTCTTATGAATGTTTTATTTTAACTTCTACTGGTGAAGAATTAGAACTATGGAAAAAAGATTATGATCATTTTGAAAAATTAGGTCAATGGGATGTTAATTTAACTGATGATTTATCTTCTGAGGAAAATATAAATTTTAAAAAACAAATTTATTCTAATGAATTGTTAAGCATTTATTTTACAATTATTGTTAATTTAAATATAGATTTAATACATATTAATCATTTAATTAACCATACTTTTGATATTGCAGAAGTAGCTAAAAAATTAAAAATACCAGTTGTATTAAGTATACATGACTTTTATTATATTTGCCCATCAATCCATTTATTAAATAAAAATCATGAATATTGTAACTTAATATGTAATAATAATGATTGGACTTGTGGAGGTATAAATTCAGTTAAAGAATCCAATTTAAAAAACACAATACAATCATGGAGAAATGAATCTTTTAATTTTTTAAATAATTGTTCTATCATAATAACACCCTCTCAATCCTCAGCAGACATTTACAAAATTCAATATCCAAATATTAAAACTAATATTAAGATTATAGAACATGGTAGAGATTTACCTAAAAGGTTAAATTATTCCTCTTTTCCTAAAAAAGGAAAAATAAAAATATTATTCCCCGGTTATATTGGTATGCATAAAGGGTCATTATTGATTCGTGATCTTAAAAAGATTGATAAAGATAATAAATTTGAATTTCATTTTATTGGAACATCATATCCTTCATTAAAATCATATGGTAAAAATCATGGACGTTATGTAAGAGATGATTTCGGAAAATTTGTTAGAAATATTAATCCCTCATTTATTGGAATATTTTCAACAATACCAGAAACTTATTCTCATACTTTAACTGAAAGTTGGAATTGTGGAGTTCCAGTATTAGCTACAAATTTAGGTGCATTAAAAGAAAGAATTAGTAAAACTGGAGGGGGTTGGTTAGTTGATTATCAATCTCCTAAAAAAATATATGATAAAATAATGAGTATTGTTGAAAGTCCTGAAGAATATAATGAAGTAGTTAATAATATTTCAAAAATAAAATTTAAATCTAAAAAAGAAATGGCTAATGAATATAAAGAAATTTATGATAATTTAACTTTTGAAGAGGAGAACCTTAAAAATGTCTAATTATAAATTGACTGTTGTTGTTCCGACTTTTAATACTGGGATTTTTTTGCATGAGTCTTTAGGTAGTATTATTAATCAATCTATTGGTTTTGAGAATATTGAAGTTATTTTAGTTGATG
>JAEZRD010000072.1 GCA_023440975.1 Methanobacteriota archaeon
CCATACACCTATATCTCCTAAATTAAGAACAAATACGCATATTATCATGAATGTTATAGTTAAAATAATATTTCTGAAAAAATCTAAATATAAACTATATAATCCTTCACCTACTCCCCGAAACATACTTATTGTTACATAACAGAATGGATATGCCAATAATAATAGACATCCTACATGTAAAAATCTTACAAGTGGTGTTAAGAGTTGACTGGTTGCACTAAAGTCAGTGAAGAATATACCCATTTGTGGAGCAAATACATACAATATTATGGCTAAAATAACACTAATCAACATTGATAATTTAATACTATAATTATAGGTTTCTTTAAAATCATCAAAGTTTTTAGAACTATAAGCTACACCTCCTACAGTTAATGCAGCAGTAGCTATACCTAAATCTGGTACAAGAAATATGTTTAAAATTCTCCAACTAACAGTGAAAGCTGCAACGGTACTTATTCCTGAAGAAATAGCTATAAACATTACTGCAATTAAACCTGTTATTTGTACGATAATTTTGTCTAAACTAGCAGGAACTCCAACATTTAAAATAGTTTTACATAATTCATGATTATATTTGAATTCTTTTAAGTGAATATGTAAGTATCTTGTATCATGGTCTAAACAAATCCATGTGTAAACTATAGTTATACCTATAGCTTGACTTAATACTGTAGCTATTGCTGCTCCTTCTAATCCCAAATTGAATATATAAATAAAAATTGGGTCAAAAATCATGTTTAGTATGAATGTTGTTTCCATTGCTCTTAATGATTTTTTTCCTTCTCCTGCCCCTCGAAGTATTCCTGCACCAATTCCCATAAATATGTATGTGAAACTAAAAACAAATACTAAATAAGCATATTGTGAAGCGTAATTATAAACATCCCCTCCACCTAAAATGAAAATAAGTGGTTTAAAAATTAATATAAGAATTATTGGCAATATTATACTTAATATTAACCCTACAAACATTCCATGCAGTCCAGCATTTTCAGCTGTTTTTTTATCATTTATTCCAATACATCTAGCTATAATTCCATTTATTCCTATACCCATTCCATTTCCTATTCCTATGAGTATTAGAAGTAATGGTGTTATATACCCTAAAGCAGCTAAAGGATGTGTACCTAATCCTGCTACCCATCCACTGTCAACGAGATTGTTGAACATCATAAATAATGTTGTTACAATTGCAGGTATGCTTTGTTTTTTAATGTTTTGGTGAGTTTGACCTGTAAACTTTTTTACTCTAGGAGTTTCATTAACCATATAATTATTAAATTAATTAGAAAAAGTATAAATAATTTGTTAAGTAACAAATCGTTTAATAAGAATTAAAGATGTTTAAAATTTATTAATAAAATTTTTATATTATGAAACTAATTTAAAATTTTTTAAAGAAAATCCCTATAAAACAATACCCCCCAAAAATAATCTATATTATTATATATAAAAAAATACAAAAATCAAACCATTAATAAATAAATTATTTTAATAGGAATTAATATTTATGGCCATATTAAGTGATAAAGATATTAAAAAATTGTTGGATGAAGGACATATAAGTATTGATCCTTTAGACGATTATGAAAAGCAAATACAACCTTCTTCTGTGGACCTACGTATAGGTGATGAGTTTAAAGTATTCCGTGTAATACGAACACCATATATAGACCCAAAAGATGATGAAGAAGTAGCTAGTTACATGGAATCATTTAAAGTTCCAGACGGTGAAGCATTCATTATACATCCTAATGAATTTGCACTTGCAACAACCAAAGAATGTGTTAAATTACCAGATGACATTGTAGCACGTGTAGAAGGTCGTTCAAGTATGGGAAGATTAGGAGTAACAATGCATGTAACCGCAGGATACATCGACCCAGGATTCGAAGGTAAAATAACCTTAGAAATAAGTAACATTGGCGCAATGCCAGTAGCATTATACCCAGGTCAAAGAGTATGTCAAGTAGTATTCGAAACCATGACTAGTCCCTCAGAAATTCCTTATGGCCACCCTAGCAGAAATAGTAAATATATGGGTCAAGAACGCCCAGAAAGTAGTAGAATAAAAATGGATTATGAATTAAAAAAATAATTCAATTAATCCTTTATAAATAACTATTTTTTTTAAATCTTACAAACTAAATAATTAATTTTATATCAAAACTATGGAGAGTATTATATTTATGAATCATGAAAAAATGATGAACATTGGAGCAAAAAGAGGATTTTTATGGCCTTCATTTGAAATCTACTCAGGAGTAAGTGGATTTACAGATTACGGACCATTAGGTGCAACACTAAAAAACAACATCATGCAAAAATGGAGAAAACAATACACCGCAGGAGAAGGATTCTACGAAATAGAATCACCAACAGTAATGCCAAAAGAAGTCCTAAAAGCATCAGGACACGTTGACAACTTCACAGACCCAATGACAAAATGTGAAAAATGTGGAGAAGTATTCCGTGCAGATCACATCATAGAAGAAGTAACTGGACAAGATGTAGAAAGCTTACCTAATGAAGAAATGGATCAAATAGTAATTAAAAATAACATTAAATGCCCAACATGTGGTGGAGATTTAGCTAAAATATGGAACTACAATTTAATGTTTAAAACCCAAATAGGTGCAAAAGGAACCAAACCTGGATACATGAGACCAGAAACCGCACAAGGAATATTCATATTATTCAAAAGACTAAGCAGATTCTACCGTAACAAATTACCATTCGGAGTAGTTCAACTAGGAAAAGCATACCGTAACGAAATCAGCCCACGTCAAGGAGTAATAAGATTACGAGAATTCACACAAGCAGAATGTGAAATCTTCCTAGATCCTGAAAATAAAACTAACCCTAAATTTAAAAACATAACAGATGAAGTCTTAGACTTATGCTCACAAGATGTGCAAATCAATGAAAAAGAAGAATTACATATAACAGCACAAGAAGCAATAGACACTGGAATTATAAGTAGTGAAATGCTCACATACCAATTATATCTTGCAAGAAAATTCTTAAACGAACTCGGAATACCAAATGAAATGTTAAGATTCCGTCAACATTTACCTGGAGAAATGGCACATTATGCACTTGATTGTTGGGATGTAGAATGTTTAACTGACCAATATGGATGGGTCGAAATAATCGGAATAGCAGATCGTGGAAATTACGATTTAACACAACATGGAAAAGAAAGTAATGAAGAATTAAGTATCTACATACCTTACGATGAACCAAAAACCATTACAAAAAATACTGTAAAACCTAACCTTAAAGTATTTGGACCAACATTTAAAGGAGATGCACCTAAAATAATGGGATGGTTAAAAAATTGTGATGCAAATGAATTAAAAGAAAAAATAGATGCTGATGGAAAATACACATTAGAATTAGACAACACTTACGAATTAACAAGCGAACACTTACTATTTGAGGAAACCACAGAAGAAGTTAAAGGAGAAAAACTCATACCTCATGTAATAGAACCTTCCTTCGGTATAGACAGAATATTATACTGTGTACTTTTACACTCATTCCACAGTGCAAATAAAGAAGATGAAGAAGATAAAGATTACTTCAAATTCCAAAACGAAATTGCACCAATACAAGTAAGTGTACTTCCACTAGTAAACAAAAAAGGATTAGATATCATAGCCTCAGAAATACAAGAAAACCTCAGAAACAATGGTTTCACTGTTGATTATGACGGATCAGGAAGTATTGGAAGAAGATATGCACGTGCTGATGAAATAGGTATTCCAGTTGCAATAACTGTAGATTTTGATACAAAAGAAGATAATACTGTAACTGTACGTAACCGTGATACTGAAGAACAAGAACGTGTACCAATTACTGAACTAAGTAAAGTAATTAAAAGTATAATAAAAAATTAAAAAAAAATAATTTTAGTTATCTAGTTTTTCATTTATTAAAACAAGAAAGACAGATAACTTTACCATCTTTTTCTTTAACTCTATGTTCAGATACTAATTCTCCACATTCACTACATTTTACACTATTATATAATTTAGCTTCCTCAGGTAACTCTATTTCTGCATTAGATATTGTGAATAATTCCTCAGCAGGAATAGTTAATATTTTTTCAATTAATTCTTTTTTATGAATTTCAAAACTTTTTTTATCTTCATCAGTTGCTAATCCTTTATTCATTTTATCTTTAATATTAGAAAATTCTGGAACTAATTCATTTAAATTAGCTTTTGCATATATTCTTATATTTTCTCCATTATTTCTGTTAAAAAATGTGTATACATGTTTCCCATAATCTTTAAAGATTAAATTACCTTTACCAAAAGTACAACCTGTAACTACTTGTACTGCGTCTACTGCACAACTATCATTTTCAACAATAGCTATTAATTCTTCATCTTCAGCTTTAGAAGCATTAAATTTATCCATTGCTACTTCTGCTACTCTGTATCCTAATGCAGATCCTGGACATGCATGTCCGTGGAATTTTGTTACTTCAGAAAAAGGAACTATTTGACTTTCATTCATAATTTAACCTCGATTTTTAAAAAATTTATTAAATTGTATATCTATATTAATAAACTATTAATACATACTTATAAATTTTTAACCATAATTAAATGTGATAAAATCCAATAAATATTAAAATTTATTAAAAAAACATAATAAGATTTATAAAAAAGTAAATACAATATTCAATTAATAAGTAAAAGAAGTGAAAATAATTATGATGATAGATACACATACTCATGCAGATTCAAGAAGTAGTGAAGATTTTGATTTAATGTACACCAGTGGAATAGACACAGCCATTACATGCTCTTTCTACCCATACAAACTTAGAAATCAAACTTGCTTAATAAACCATTTTGATCGTATACTTGAATATGATACTAAACGTGCTGCAGAATATGGATTAAAATTAGAAGTAGCACTTGGTTTACATCCTGCAAATGTAAGTGAAAATAATGATGAAATCTATGAAGAAATCATTAAACTTATAGATGAAAATAAAATAGTTGCTATAGGCGAAATAGGATTAGATGACAACACTCCTAATGAACAAAAAGCCTTTAAAAAACAATTAGAAATAGCAGAAGAAACAAAAAGCAAAGTAATTGTTCACACCCCCCGTAAAAACAAAAAAGAGGTTCTTGTAGATATTAAAAATATTATTGATGAAACAATTGACCCCAAATTAGTAGTAATCGACCATATTAACCCAAAAGTTGTGGATGATGTGATAGATGGAGAATATACTCTTGGTTTAACTGTACAACCTCAAAAAATGGAAGTAACCGAAGCAGTGAAAATTTTAGATGAACATGGCTTTGAAAAGTTCTTATTAAATAGTGATATAAGCAATAAACCATCTGACCCCATAAGTGTTCCTAAAACTGTCCGTACACTTGAAAAATTAGGTTATGAAAAAAAAGATGTAAAAAAAGTTGCATATAAAAATGCTCAAAAATTCTTTAAAATTTAAAATATAATAATATAAGTAGTATTTTTTAAAAATACTACAAAAAAATAAATTTTTTTTTATTGTTTTTTAATAAGTTGAATTTTAGGTGGTGAGAGAATAATTAAATTCTTACCTGGTTCTTGTGCAAGAAGGATTGCTTCACAATCATATTCTTCACGGAGTAATTTAATTTTTCTAGTCGCACTTTTAAATTCTATAGGTCCTCTTCTTTGTAAGAAACCTAAATCTACAATGACGGGATTATTTTCTTGAACAATTTGATCAAAAATATAATCCATATCTTCAAGAGTTCTTGGACGTATTAATATTATTTCATAAAATGGTTGTTCTGGAGTTATAGTATAGGTTTCATCAAGAAATTCATCAGCAAAATCAGATATTGCGGCATCTCTTTGAACAGAACTTTCTTCAAATCCAAGACTTCTTTTAAGAGTATCTACAAAAGACATTTCAATCCTTATTCCTTCTTAAAATAATTTAAGATTGCATCTAATAATTTATCTGGGTCTTTACGTACATCTGCTGTTGGTAGACCGAATTCATCCTCATAATCTTGAGGTGTTTTATCAGGTTCATTACGTAAATTAATACTAATTCCAACAACTTTTGTTGGTTCTACTGCTTCAATAGCTTTGATTTCTTCTTTTATACCTCTAGGTTCTCTGAATGGATGGTTTGGTCTGTGACCTACGATTACTGCATCAGGATGAGCTCCTATTAATATTGCAGCAGATAAACCTCTTGGGTGAGGGTTTCCATCTTCAGTTAAACTTGATTGACCTTCAATAAATATAATATCTGGGTGTTTAGTTTCCTCTAAATATTTAATTGAACCTAAAATAGCAGATGGAATATCCATTGCACTTAAACTTCCTGCTCTGAAATTAAAATCTGTAGGTTGTTCAAGTCCCATCTCATCTGTAGATATAATACCTGAAACCATTCCACGTTTAGTTGCTGCTATACCTAAGTTTCTTGTAGTAGTTCTTTTACCACATTCTTGAGAGGAACCTCCACAAAAGACTATTTTAGCCTTTGGAGTGTAAGAAATTTTAGGTAAAATTTCAGTACTTTTTTCTGGTGCAATACCAAAAATATTATCAATTACATCTAATCTAGGACCTATTTCTTTTATTGTTACTCCATTTTGGTTAGCAAATTTTGCTAAAGATAAATTATCTTGGATAGATAAAGATCTAAATGAGCACACAACATTTTTCCCAGCATCTATTGCTTGTACAGCATATTTTAATGCTGCACCCTCAGCACCTATTGGTAACATTATAACTATACTTTTAGCTTCCGGTTCTTTTTCCATTAAATCTAATAAACTTGATGCAACTTCAAAACCCATGAAAGGTTTTCCTTGTTTTTCAGGTGCATCATCAACATACCCTACAGTTTCAATACCTTCTAAATTGGAGAATTTTTCTCCTCCTCCACCGCATCCTATAACGATATAAGGATTTAAATTTTGAAGCTCTTCAACTGATGATACAGAATACAAATAATCACTCCTTACTTCAAATTGATAAAACGAATCATATTTAATTGTAAATATTAATTAGTAGAACATGAGCCTTTGATTATAAATTTTCATTAACTCATATTAAATATAATTTATAGTTTTTATATAATATAAATGTATTTTTTAAAATAAAAAATCAATTAATAATTAAAATAGTGATTAAATATTTAATTATAAAAGTCTAAATTTAAATTAACTAATTTATAAATTTATAAAAAAACAATAATCAATGTGGGGAAAATTTATGGATAAACCATATGTTATATTAATTGGAAGTGCTTCAGGAATTGGAAAATCCACAGTATCTTCAGAACTTGCTAAATCATTAGGAATAAAACATTTAATAGAATCAGATTTCATAAGAGAAGTTGTGAGAGGAATAATCGGAAGTGATTATGCTCCCGCATTACATACTTCTTCTTATATGGCGTATACAACCCTTAGAAACAAAAAAAATTATGATACTGAAGAAGATTTAATATGTGCTGGATTTGTAGAACATGCATCATTTGTGCTTCCTGCAGTTGAAAAAGTTATTGAAAGAGCAATAACTGACTTTGATGATATTATCATAGAAGGAGTTCATTTAATTCCAGGACAAATTGATATTGATAAATTTAAAGATCAAGCAAATGTACACTTTTTCATACTTTCTTCTGAAGAACAAGCACATAAAGACCGATTTGTGAAAAGAGCAACTGAAAAGCGTCGTGGTGGGAAACAATTAGATTACTTTAAAGAAAACCGTACTATTCATGATTTTTTAGTTAACGAAGCTGAAAAAAATGATATTAAAGTTATAGAAACTGAGGATATAGATAGTACTGTACAAAAAATTTTAAGTAACATTAATGAAAGTTGTAGAACAGTGTATCTTAAAAATAATGTTGATGAACTTAAACAAGTGATGGATATAATAATTAAAGATAATAATGGTAGTGTTGATTGCATTATTTATCCACTAAAAGGATTTAAAGAACCATTAATTAGAAATGTTAATATTTATGAAAAGAAAAAATCAGATAAATTCCTTGAAATATTAGAAAATAATCCTGAAAAAAAGGAAGAATTAGAAGAGCTTTATCATTTATCTAATAAAAGAGGAATGAAAATTTGTGCACCTAATAATGAAATATTGAAAAATATAATTATTGAATTAAAAGAAAATGGATTTTTATATGAATAATGAAAAGATTTGAGGGAATTAATTATGGCTGAAATGAGAATGGATTGTCCAGTATGTCACAGTAAAAATAGTGCTGTAAATGATACAAGAACTGTTAATATACCATATTTTGGGGATGTTATGGAAACTACTATAATGTGTGAAGTTTGTGGGTTTAAGCATAGTGATGTTATGTCATTAGAACATCATGATCCTGCTCGTCATACTCTTAAAATAAGTGAAAATAATCTTAGTAGTCGTGTGATTAGATCTCAATCTGCTACAGTAACTATTCCAGAAATTGGTATTAAAGTAGAGCCTGGTCCAAAATCTGAAGGTTATGTTTCTAATGTTGAAGGAGTTATTACTCGTTTTAAAAAAGCTACTAAAAGAGCATTAACTTTGTTTACGGATGATGAATCACAAAAGAATGCTAAAAAAGTCCTTGAAGATTTAGATAAAGTTTTAAATGGAGATATGGAAGTTACTCTTATTATTGAAGATCCTTTTGGTCAAAGTAAGATTATGGATTTAAAGAGTGTTGAAACTCCTCTTACTAAGGAAGAATTAAAAGATTTAAAAACTGGTTTTATGGTTATTGATGAAGATCAATAATTAATACATTTTATTTTGAATTTCCAGAAACTTCTTTTACCATGTACCAATATTTATCTGATATAAAGTCTAAACTTCCTTTTTCAGCACCGAGAACTAATTCTGAACTGTGAATAATAGTGTTTAATCTTAGTACTGCTTTGTCTTCATCCCAGAATGCTAATGTGTAATGAATTAATGGAATGGTGATAGACATATTTATTAGAAGGAATTGTATTGCTTCCTCATAATATTGTGGTTTAAATACTCTTTCTTCAATTCCATAATCAACTAAATCGGTTATTAATGGTCCAAAATGATTCATTCTTTTTGTAACTAATTCTTGGAGAATTTCTGGATTACGTGAATAAACATCGTGCATTACTTTATCTTCATCATTAATTAGATTTATTATTCCAAATATCATGTTTGAGAGTTTTTCTAATGCTGAAAGTTCTGATTCGTTTATTTGGTTTAGGTGTTTTATTTCTTCTTCAAGGTATCTATTGATTATTATATCTCTTACTTCTTTTTTATTTTTGAAATGGTAGTAGAATGTTCCTTTTACAATGCCTAAATCTTTGATTATGTCATTTATTGTGACTTTACTGTATCCTTTTTCATAAAATAATTTTTCAGCGGCATTTATGATTTCTTCTTTTCGCTCTTCTGGGGGTAATGATACTCTTATTTTTTTCATTCTTAGGAACTTCCCTAATTTGTGTTTTTATTTAAAATTTAATTATTTTAGTATAAAGGTTTATGCAATTTTTTCTAAAAATTTTGTTTTTTATTATATTAGTAACATTTATATATTAAATATACTAATATTTAAACTAATGGTCAGTGACTATAAGTCAGTCACAAAAAGTCAGTGACTAACAGTCAACCCAAAAGAAATACAACAAAAGAGGGGTAATAAAAAATGAAAGAAGAAAACCCAGAAGAAAATGCCAATATCGAAAGCATGATAGAAACATTTCAGAACATCATAAACAATCCCCTATCCCAAAAAATGTTAAACAAAGCACTCGTATACTGCGATAAATGTGGCAAAACACGTTTAGAATCAGCATTAGAATATTACCTTGGAAAACAAGATAAAATTTGTTTAAAATGCAAAGTTACATATGAACTAGTAGAAATGATCATCCACAAAGCATTAGAAAGCTTCGACACATCCGAAGAATCATTAATCAGAACAATGCAAGACGACTACTGGGAAAAAGGATTAGTAAGTACATTTAAAGGAATGGCAGAATTCGGAGTAAAAAAACCATTCACACCTGGAGCACCATTCCAAATAGTATGGAACATAACACAAGCCTGTAACTTCAACTGCATACACTGCTACGAAAATGCAGGTAAAAAAGGCCCAGACGAACTAAGCTCAGAAGAAATTATTAAAGGAATAGACAAACTAGCAGATTTAGGAATAGCCTCAATAGCATTCAGTGGAGGAGAACCATCAATACACCCACACATAAACGAATTCATTAAACACGCAAACGATAGAGGACTATACGTCAGTATGGCAACAAACGGATATGTTTACAACAATTATGAAAAAACCAAAGAATTATACGATTTAGGATTACAATTCGTACAAATAAGCCTAGATGGAGTAAACCCAGAAACACACAACAAATTTAGACAAAAAGAAAACTCTTGGGAACGAGCAGTACAAGCCATAGAAAACTTCAAAAAAGCGGGAGTATTTGTAGAAGTATCAACAACAGTCACACAAAAAAATAAAAACGAAATCCCTGAAATGATTGAATTTTTAAGAAACATGGGTGTAGACTGGTTCATGCTATACAATTTCATACCTACTGGAAAAGGAGCAGGAGTAAGTGAAATAGACTTATCCCCAGATGACAGACTAGAACTCTTAAACCTAATATATGAAGAAAATGGGAAAGGAGATATGCAAATATTATCAACAGCCCCACAATTTGCAGATGTAGTAACACACCAAATTGGTGATGACCAAATGATACCAACTCACTTCTACAATGCAGAATATAGTAATCCTGCAATGATGAAATTATCAGAATTTGTAGGAGGCTGTGGTGCTGGAAGATTTTATATGAGCATAGAACCAAATGGAAATATTTACCCATGTGTATTCTTCCCACATGATGATGAAGTAAAATTAGGTAACATCAATGATGATATTGAAGAAATCTGGTTAAATCATCCAGTACTAAAAGCTTTAAGAGATAAAGATATTCTTAAAGGACATTGTGGAGTATGTGAATCTCGATATATTTGTGGAGGATGTAGAGCAAGAGCTTACAATTATTTCCATGATTTAACTTATCCCGATCCTGGATGTACAAAAAATAATAATGCTTGGGAAGAGATTCAAAAAAATGATGTTGGTTCTCAACCAGCTAAGTAATAAAAAAAAGTATATTTGCCATTAAATTAAATAAAAAAAAGTTGATTAGTGAGAAGGATACTAATTTAATTAGTATTCTTCTTCATTTTCATCTTCAGTGCTATCAGCAATTGGTGCGAATTCTGAGAAGTCTTCGTCTTCTTCATCAACGTCTTTTAATTTCATTGTTCTTTGAACATCCATACCTAATGCATCACAATCAGCTTTAATTGCATCTAAATGTAATAATATTCTTTCTTTTTCTTGATTAATTCGTGTAATGTTTGTGTATGCATAAGTTGATTCTTTTAACATTTCATATTCAATAGTTGTGTATGGATAATCGTTTAATTGTTTACATACATTTTTTAGAACATCGCCTAAAAATTTATTCATCTCAACTTTTACTCTTTCTCTTATCATTTTGTCGCTGTCGAGATTTTCTTTCATTAAACGTACAACTTCTGCTTTTGCGAAAGGTAAGTCTTCTTCATCTTCTTCAACTGTTTCTGTGACTTCTTCATCATTTTCTTCATCAACAGTTTCTTCTTCAAGTTCAATATCATCATATTCTTCTGCCATAAAATTCATCTCCTTTTATGTAAATTGTTTTTAGAAAAATTATTTTACTTATGTGAAAAAAAATCTATTACTTTCACAATAATCACTAGATTCATCTAGATGTATTCTTATATTTGTTTTAAAGACTATATAAATATATTTAAAATTATGGCAAAAATGAGCAATTTTCTTACTAGTATAATATGTAACTATTATAATTATGATAGCTTACTTTAAGAATTTTAATAGTTGAAAAATTTTAAAAAATAGAAAAAATACTAATTATTTTCAAATGTAATAGTTAACCCAAAACCAGAAGGAAGATCCATTACCTCAACACTAGCTTCTAATTGAGCTATTAAAGTTTTAATAATAGAAAAACCAAGCCCCTCATAAATATTTACATCATCAGGTAAACCTACAACATCATCAAACACATTTAAAATTATAACACTACTCTTCTCATCTTCTTTTTTAATTTCAACTGTGAAATTACCTTCCCCGCCATTAGGAAAAGCATAATTAATAGTATTAAATGCCAATTCCACTAAAATCAAACCTAAAGGTATCATTTTATATGTAGACATTACAATATCTTCATCAATATAATAATTTTCTTGAATATTATTAGCATCATACTTTAAAAATAAAGTCATTAAATATTTCAATATAAAACCTTTAATATCCACAGTATCTCCATCAGCAGATTTATAAACATATGTATGAATTAAAGCCATAGCTTCAATACGATTTCGAGTTTTTTCAATTATTAAGTCAGGATTTTCAGAATGATAACGTAATTCAAGACTAAGAAAACTAGAAACTAACTGTAGATTATTTTTTACACGATCATGAACTTCCTTAAGCAATTCCTCTTTTTCATTTAATGCTTTCTGAAGTTGAACTGCAAAATCTTCAGTCTGTCTTACACTTATTTTAAGTCTGTTTTCAATTTTTTCCTTATCTTTTAAAGTAGATTCTAAATCCTGTTGATAATGAGTTTGTTCTGTTATGTCTTGTACTCTAATTTGAGCTATTTCCTGATGTTGATAAATCATAGGGACAATGAAAATATGGAAATATTTCCATTCATCATTTACAAGTTTTTTAATATTAAAATCTAAAGCATGTAATTGATTATATAAAACTTTATCAAATTCCGTTCTTAAATCTTGATTATTTTCAAAGGAATCAATGATAAATGAAGAGTTAAAAAAGTTTTTAAACCCAATTTGATTTTTAAATTCATCTTCAGTTAAACCAAACATTTCATAAAACTGATTATTAACTTTTAATACTTCTCTATTTTGATTAATATCTATTAATCCTTCAATAGAATTATTGAATAATCGATCTTCTTCAATTTTTAAAATATTATATTTTGTAGTGGATTGAGTGAAAACATAAATTTTATCATTTTCTTTTATATAGAAAATATTAAAAGATAATACCAGTTCGGATTCATCAAAAACTTCTATACGAGCATCTATTCTCCGGTTATTATCATATACTTCATTAAATATTTCTATTATATTTAATGCATAAGTTTTATTAAATATTTGAGTGTATCTTTTACCTATTAACTCAGATTCACCAATATCAATACTTTCCCACATAACGGAATTATTGTAAATGTAAATATAGTCTTCACCCTCATTATAAGGGATTAATACACTTACCCCATAATCTAATTTACTTAATAAGCCAGATTCACTTAAAGATGGCACATCATAAGTATTTTTTGTAGGGGTGTAAATATCTTTTAAATCATCTATTTGAAATGACTTTTTTAGATTTTCCGTCAGATTAATATAATTTATATAATACATAGTATAACTTCAAATTATTTTATTTCAGTAACCATCTTAATGTAATACTTAATAATACTTAAATCTTTATAAATCTTTATAAAAATAGTTCATATGTTCAAAAACGTATGAATTAATATATACATTAAATCAAAAAAACATAACAATTCGTATAACTCAAAATAAAAAAATTAAAAAAAGAAAGAAAAAAATTAAATTACATATCTAAACTAAAATTCAAACTATAAGTAGAATGAGTTAAAGCACCAAGAGAAATAACATCAACATCCAAATAAGCATAATCCAAAATATTCTCTTCAGTTATTCCACCAGATAATTCAATCAAAATATTATCACGTAAATTTTTATCATTTAACACATCTAATGTTTTTGATGCTTCCATAGGAGACATATTATCAAACATTACAATATCTGCACCATTACTTGCAGCAATCACAGCATCATCAACATTTTCAACTTCAATCTCAATTTTTTTAGAAAAACTCACATTCTTTTTAGCTAATCTTAAAGCCTCAAAAACACCACCAACAATAGCAATATGATTATCTTTAATTAAAACCATATCATCTAATCCATTTCTATGTGAATCTCCACCACCAATAATAATAGCTTGTTTATCAAATTTTTGCAATGCCGGTGAAGTTTTTCTTGTACCTGCCACCTTAATATTAGGGTTAACTTCATGAACCTTAGTAACAATATTATGAGTTTTTGTAGCAACTCCACTCATTCTCATTAACAAATTCAAAACAGTACGTTCTAAAAGTAAAATTGTTTTAGCCTCTCCTTTAAATTCCAGTAATTTATCCCCATGTTTAATTTCATCACCATCATTTAAAGAACTTAAAATCTTAACATTATATTCTGAAAAAATATCTTTAACTATATTCATACCTGCAAGTATACCAGTATCTTTAGAAAGAATAAAACCTTCAGTAATTATATCTCTTTTTATTAATGCTTCAGAAGTTATATCCCCATAACCCTCATCTTCTTTTAGCATATATTTAATAATATCATCCATAATAATCCACTTTTAATCGTTTTATAAAAAAAATTAAATCATATAATTATTTTAAAAATAATCTTTTATTAACCTATTATATATTATTTATACCAATTAAATTTAATATTTTATATTAATTTTATATTAAATGAAAAATAAATAATTTATAGAATAGTAATCTATAATAAAATTAGAAAAACAAATGTTGGATTTAAAATGGAACTTGAATTTTTAGGAACTTCATCAGCAGTACCCAGTAAACAAAGAAACCATACTAGTATAAGTTTAAAAGCATTCGGCGAAGTAATGTTATTTGATTGTGGAGAGGGAACACAAAGACAATTAACTAATGCTCACATAAGCCCTATGAAAATAAATAAAATATTCATAACCCATTTCCATGGAGATCACATACTAGGTTTACCTGGACTCATACAATCAATGGGATTTCGTGGAAGAGAAAACACATTAGACATTTATGGACCTAAAGGACTAGAAACTCTAATAAACACTATACAACATATAGGATACTTTATAATAAATTATCCAATTAATTTCCATGAAATACAGGAAGATGGAAAAATAATTGAAACTGAAGAATATCAAATAGAATGTGCATTTGTAGAACACAATGTTCCAACATTAGCTTACTCTATTACAGAGAAGAAAAAACCAAGATTTTTAAGAGAAAAAGCTATTGAATTAGGAGTGCCAGTTGGTCCTGACTTCGGACGATTACATAATGGAGAAACAATCACCATTGAGGGAAAAGAAATCACCCCCGATATGGTTTTAGGCCCCCATAGAACAGGGAAAAAAATCACATACTCTGGAGATACAAGACCTACAGAGAATTTAGTGAAATTAGCAGAAAACAGTAATATCTTAATACATGAATCAACCTATGAAATTAGTGATGAAGAAAAAGCTATAAATAATGCTCATTCAACAAGTAAAGATGCTGCTAAAATAGCAGAGAAAGCAAATGTAAAACATTTAATCTTAACACATTTCAGTACACGTTACATAAACACAGACACAATAAAAGAAGAAGCTACTGCAATATTCCCTAATACAACTGTGGCTTTTGATTTTTTAAAAATAGAATTATGAATTTTCGATTAATATGATAGCAATAAATCAAATATTAAATCTTTCTTTTCTAGATGTTTTTTTAGATATATTGATTGTTTTAATATTAACCTACATTACAGTGCATATATTAAGTTTTTTAATAAATAAATTTTGGAGAAGATTTAATATGGATCTTACCGTATTATATCTTATTCAAGAGGTAATAAAGTATGTAATTATAGTATATGCTATAGCTTGGATACTTAAAATTTTTAAAGTTGATTTAAGCGGAATAATCATCAGTTTAGGGGTTATTGGTATTATCGTTGGTTTTGCAGCAAAAGATATTTTCAGTAACTTCATGAGCGGAATATCCCTAGTTACAGACAAAGGAATTAAAGTAGGAAATGTAATAGGTGTTAACAACACAAAAGGAATAGTTAAAAAAGTGGACTTTAGAAAAACAACACTTGAAACAGCTGATGGATATATAGTATCAGTACCTAACAGTGTTTTAAGTACAAATGCTTATACTAATTATCCACCATTAGAATTAAATAAAATAACATTAAAAATACTCGTTCCTTATGGTATTGATTTAAAAACTTTTAATAATGAATATATAAAAATTTTTGAAGAAAAAAAATGGGTTAACACAGCAAAAAAACCTAGAATAAGTGATGTGGAACTTAGTGAGTTTGGATGTGAAGTTAAAATACTTGTTTGGGTAGATGACTACTTAAAAATTAGTGAATACACCTTAGAATTAACAAATGAACTTAGAAAAATCATTGAAAAATATGATAAACATTCAGTTTTAAAAATTGAAAAAAAATAATTTTATATAAAAACAAAAGTTTTTTAAATAATTTAATGATATTAAGAATAATAAAAAAAATAATTTTATAATAATTATAAAAAAAATATAATAAAAAATAGGATTTGAAGAGAATATGACAAATAAAGCACTTTGTGAAGAAGTTCTTAAATTAAAAGAAGAGAAAAATGCAATAATACTTACTCACAATTACCAAACCGCCGAAATACAGGAAGTAGCAGATTTTCTAGGTGATTCATTAGAATTATGTATAAAAGCATCTGAAATAAAAGATAAAGATATGGTTGTATTCTGTGGAGTCGATTTTATGGCAGAAACAGCATACATATTAAATCCTGATAAAAAAATCTTAATACCTGATGTTAAAGCAGAATGTCCAATGGCACATATGTTAAATGCAGATCAAATTAAAAAAGCTAAAAAACAATACCCTGATGCCCCGGTAGTTTTATATGTAAATAGTCTTGCTGAAGCTAAAGCAGAAGCAGATATATTATGTACTAGTGGAAATGCTTTAAAAGTAGTTGAAAGTCTTGATGCAGACACTATACTATTTGGTCCAGACACTAATCTTGGAAACTATGTTGCAGGACAAACCAACAAAGAAATCATACCAATCCCAGGTGATGGACACTGTTATGTGCATAAAATGTTTAATGAAGGAGATATTGCATTTGCAAGAGAAGAACATCCAAATGCTGAAGTTATAGTTCATCCAGAATGTAACATAGAAGTACAAAACTTAGCCGATTATGCTTTAAGTACTGGTGGAATGTTAAACCATATCAAAGAATCAGATAAAGAAGAATTCATAATAGGTACAGAAATAGACTTTTTAACAAGAGTAAATAATGAAGTTCCCGGTAAAAAGTTATACCCTTTACTCTCAGATGCAATTTGTAAAACAATGAAACTTCACACATTAGAAAATCTTAAAAATGCACTTGTTAATGAAGAACATATAGTTACAGTGCCTGAAGATATTCGTGAAAAATCTTTCAATGCTGTAAATAAAATGATTGAAGTATCTAAATAAATACTTCATAATAATTCTCTTTTTTTACTATTTTTTCTACATATCTTCTAAAAAGCTTGATAAGAAGTATTTCATTTCTATTTCTTCACGTGCAATAAAATCTTCAGGTTTTATTTGTGATTCTACTGATTTAAAAGGATAAAACTTCTCAATATAAACCATAGTCAAGTCAATAGAATCATCATTCAATACCTTTTCACCCTCTAAATTATTATATAAATAATTTAAGGAATCATCATCTAAATCAAAGATATGATAAACCACATATCCCTCATTTTCAGATTTCATCCCATAATCTGTAAGTTTTACATTCATAAAAAATAAACCCTTTTTTTTAATCCTTAAATTCCTTTAAAAAATCTTCTAATTTATCACTAATTTGTGATAATTCACTTGAACCAATATGCCCATGTAAAGAATCAAATATTATTAATTCAGAATCTGGAACAATATTATGCATTGGTATACCATCTAAATCTGGAGGGAAATATTCATCCTGATTTATACTTATAATTAATAATTTAGATTTAATATTCTGTAAATCTTTTTCAACATCATAAGCTAAAGATGCATTATTCCTAAAGACTATATCATTTGGATCATCAAATAATCCTTCTTCACCCATTCCTGTTAATTCTTTATCCATATCTTCTTTAGAACACTCACGATAATAAGCTTTAGATTGTCCGAAAGTATACATTGATTCAGCAGCTAAACGTAAACTTCTAGCTAACTTCTTAGTATATCTTCCATTATTATAATCCGGATCAGATTCAATTATATCATTCATAAACTTATATAAAGCATAATTATGTCCTGCATTTTTATAACTACTTACTAAAGATATTGTGAAATCCATATAATCAGGGTATTGGGTTGCCCAAGTCATAGCCTCAAATCCACCCATACTGTTTCCTAT
>JAEZRD010000079.1 GCA_023440975.1 Methanobacteriota archaeon
ATATAATATAACTATAGTTATATAACAATTGTTATTTTTTATTAGTCAAAAAATTAAACTAATAAAAAAATTAAAATTATATAACAATACAAAACAATTAAAAAAAATTAAAATTAAACTTAACAAATAATTAAAGGAGATAACAAAAATGTCAGAAGAAGATATAATAAACATACCAAAATTAACAAGAGGAGTAGCAAATGATATTACAGAAACAATAGGAAATACTCCATTAGTAAGATTAAATAAATTAACAGAAGGATTAGACGCAGAAGTACTAGTAAAATTAGAATCATTCAACCCAATTAGCAGTGTAAAAGATAGAGTTGGAGTGGCTTTAATAAAATATGGTGAACAATCCGGACAAATAAAACCAGATTCAGTTATTATTGAACCAACTAGTGGAAACACAGGCATTGCACTTGGTTTTGTTTCAGCTGCAAAAAATTACAGATTAATTTTAACTATGCCTGAAACAATGTCTATAGAACGAAGAAAATTACTAGCTTTATTCGGTGCAGAAATCGTATTAACACCAGGTTCTGAAGGAATGGGTGGAGCAGTTGCTAAAGCAGAAGAATTAGCCAAGGAAATCCCAAATTCCGTAATCCCTCAACAATTTAATAATGAATACAATCCAAAAATTCATAGTGAAACAACAGCACAAGAATTAATTAGAGACACAAATAATGGGGTTGATATTGTGGTTTCAGCTGCAGGAACAGCAGGAACTATTATAGGTATTTCTAAAGTTCTAAAGAAAGAAAAACCAGGATTTAAAGCTGTTGTTGTAGAACCAGAATCAAGTCAAACTTTAGCTAAAGGTGAAAAAGGACCACATAAAATCCAAGGTATTGGACCAGGTTTTGTTCCAGGAGTGTATGATTCAGAATTTATTGATGAAATTGTACCTGTTAAAGATGAAGATGCAGGTAAATACTACTTAAAATTAGCTAGCGAAGAAGGTATCCTTGCAGGAATATCCTCAGGTGCTGCAACATATGCCGCAATTCAAGAAGCTAAAAAACCAGAAAATAAAGGAAAAACCATAGTGGCTATTTTAGCAGATACTGGTGAAAGATACTTATCAGTGGATTGGTTATTCCAAGATATTTATAAAAAATACCCCGAAGTTTTTCCAGATGAATAATTTAAATTTATTTATTTAATTTTTTTCTTTTTTTTTAACTTAAATTAAAATTTTCAATGTATTTTCTAATTTTCAACTAAAACTTAAAGTTAATAACAATAGTTATTTATATGAAAAATATTACAATGTTATATATTAATATATTCTAAATAAATTTGGTGAACACTAATGTTTGATGAACTAAAAGAAGATATGAAAGCAGCTAAACAACGTGACCCTGCTGCAAGAAATAATGTAGAAATATTTTTCTCATATCCTGGAATTCATGCCATGTGGTGGTATAGACTTGCTAATTGGTGGTGGAGAAATAATCATTACCAACTTGGAAGATTCACATCAAATTTAGGTAGATTTTTCACAGGAATTGAAATTCACCCTGGAGCAAAAATTGGAAAACGATTCTTTATAGATCATGGAATGGGAGTTGTAATTGGAGAAACTACAATCATTGGAAACGATGTATTACTTTATCAAGGAGTAGTTTTAGGTGGGACTAGTTTATCTAAAGGTAAAAGACACCCAACTATAGAAGATGAAGTAGTAGTTGGCTCTGGAGCTAAAGTAATGGGTGATATTACTATAGGTAAAGGAGCAAAAATAGGTGCAGGATCTGTAGTGCTTAAAGATGTACCTGCAGGTGCAACTTGTGTAGGCATACCTGGACGTATAGTAAAACAAAAAAGAGAACCTGCTTTATTATTAGAACATAGTAAATTACCTGACCCTGTTGCAGAGGTTATTGATTTGTTACTTAAGCGTCAAAATGAAATTGAAGAGCAAATTGAAGAATTAGATCGTAAACAAAATTTACCTATTAATACTTTAGACACAGAACCAAATTTAGAAAATGTATTTCATGTAGAATGTGATGAAATAGATGCAAATCATGTAATAGTTAAAGATAGAAGTCAAGATTCAAAAGGAGTTTATGGAAAAATTTTCGGAGAACAAACTTCAAATGTTTTAAACATTGAAGATGAGAATTATGAAACTGTTGCAGATTTAATGGATTCATTATCTATTCGTCAAGATAAATTAGAAGAAGAAATTAAAGATTTAAAAGAAAGATTAGAAGCATCAAGATATCAATTATAAATAATTATAAATAAATGGGAGAGATTTAAAAATGAAACCACCTTGTGAAATGGTAGTATGGTATGTAATACCTGCAATTAGATCTGAGTTAGCTAAAGATTTATTAGATTTAGGTATGAAGCAAAAAAAGATATCAGAACTCATGGACATTACTCAACCTGCAGTATCTCAATATATAACTGATAAAAGAGGTAGTGGTATAAAATTCAATGATGATGTTCGCCAAATGATTAAAGATTTTGCTCAGGATTTATATGATGAATCCGCAACTAAAATGGATATTATACCTAGAACATGTAAAATATGTAAGAGAATTAAAGCAGAAGACATCTTATGTCAAATTCATAAAGAAAAAGGGGATGTATCATGGGATTGTCAAGCTTGTTTAGGTTCTGAATCAAATTTATGTTAATCAGAACTTGAATTTTTACATATTTTTAATGAATTAATTTTTTTCTACATAAATTAAATAATATACAAAAACTATTTATATTATGATTATCAGAATATAGATAGTATCTTATTTTATATGATATTTCAATTTTTAATGGCAAGATGACCGAGAGGCTTAGGTGCGTGGCTGCAGACCATGATACGGGGGTTCAAATCCCTCTCTTGCCTTTTATTATTAAAATAAATATTTTTGAACTAATTTTAATTTATTTAACTTAAAATAATTGTTTAATTAATAATTTAATTAAAAAAGGAGATTAATAAAAAATGAAAGTATACAGTACAATGTCAAGAGAAAAAGAAGACTTAAAAACAATTAATCCTGGACGAGTCAAACTTTTTGTCTGTGGACCCACTGTATATGATGATGCTCATATTGGCCATGGAAGAACTTACATCTCTTTTGATACTATAAAAAGATATTTAGAATATAAAGGGTATTCTGTATTTTATATAGAAAATATCACTGATATTGATGATAAAATTATTAATCGTTCTAAAGAATCTGGAGTAGAATCCTCTATTTTAGCTAAAAAATATGAAAAACGTTTTATAGAAGACATGGAATCTCTTAATGTTCATAAAGTTAATTTATTTGCCCATGCTACTGATCATATAGCTGAAATTATTAATCAAATATCTCGCCTTATAGATAAAGGTTTTGCATATATTACTGATGATGGTGTTTATTATAATATAAACAAATTTGATGATTTTGGTAAATTATCTAATCGTAATGTGGATGAACTTGAATCTCATAGAGATATAGCTGATTCTGATAAACATAATCCTAATGATTTTGTATTATGGAAAAATCGGGAAGCAGCTGAATTTGATGGAGAACCAAAATGGGATTCTCCATGGGGTAAAGGAAGACCTGGTTGGCATATTGAAGATACTGCAATAACCGAATATTATTTTGGCCCACAATATGATATTCATGGAGGAGGATTAGATTTAATATTTCCTCATCATGAAGCAGAAATTGCTCAAATTGAAGCTGTAAGTGGTAAAAAGCCATTAGTACGTTATTGGATGCATACAGGATTTTTAAATGTGTCTGGAGAAAAAATGAGTAAATCTCTAGGAAATTTTATAACTATTCGGGAATTACTTCAAGATTGGGATGCAAATGTATTTAGATTTTTTGTTCTTTCTACACATTATAGAAGTCCAATAGATTTTAGTAAAGATTCTTTACATCAAGCAGAAAAGAGTTTAAATAAAATAAATAACTTTGTTGATAATTTAAACAATATTCTTGAAGAAGAATTTAATGATTCTGATGAATTAATTGATAAAGTTAATAGTAGTAATGAAGAAGATGCTATTTCTTATGAGATTATGAATAAGTTCTTTGAAGCTATGGATGATGATTTTAATACTCCTAAAGCTATAAGTGCTATCTTTGAATTTATTAATGAATCTAAAAATATTGAATCTTATGATATTGCTAATCTTTTAGCTATAAAAAAATGGTTTAATGGAATAAGTTTTATATTTGGAATTGATTTTAATCAAAAACAATCTTCATTAGAAGATAATAATGATGAAAATTGGGTTGAGTTAATTTTAAGTATTCGTGAAAAATTACGTCAAAATAAACAATATGATTTATCTGATGAGATTCGTGATGAGTTAAATAAACGCGGTATTGAAGTTAGTGATAGTTAATATTTTTCATTTTTTTTAAATTTTATTTTTGTTAATATTTCTTAAATTTTATTTTTGTTATTATTTATTTTGTTTTTTTAGATTTATTCTATTTTTTTTGTTTCATTTTTGTTAAATATCCAAGAATTTTTGATTTTTGTTAGATATTATACTTTTTTTCTTAAATAAAAATATTTATATATTATAATAAATTAATTTATTATTAGTAATTTATAATTATTTATCATTACAAATAAAAAAAATTATACAAAAAATTAATAAAATTAACATTTTGCTTCAATTGATTATTTTTGAAGTGTAATTTTTCAAATTTTTAAACAAAATAGATTTATAGGGAGTTAACTTATGAGAGATCTTGAAAAAATGTTTAAACCGAATAGTGTTGGTGTTATAGGAGCATCAAACAAACCTGATAAAGTAGGACACATAGTTGTTAGCAACTTATTAGAAGATGGTTTCAAAGGTGAAATTTATCCAATAAACCCAAAGGGTGGGGAAATATTAGGACTTAAAGCTTATACAAATGTTGGTGAATGTCCAACAGTACCAGATCTTGTCGTAATAGTTGTACCTTCTAAAATTGTTAATCCTTCTGTTAAACAATGTGGAGAAATAGGAGTAAAGAATGTTGTAGTTATTACTGCTGGTTTTAAAGAAGTAGGTGGAGAAGGAGTTAAATTAGAAGAAGAACTTGTTAATATTGCAAATGAATATGATATTAATTTAATTGGTCCAAATAGTTTAGGAATCACTGATTCTCACACACCACTTAATTCTTCATTCTCACAAATGATGCCTCCAACTGGAAACATAGCATTTATATCTCAAAGTGGAGCTATGATGGTAGCACTTATTGATTGGAGTATAACTGCAGGAATTGGATTTAGTAAAGTTATAAGTATTGGAAATAAAGCAGGTGTAAGTGAAATTGAATGTATCCAATATTTAGCTGAAGATCCTGAAACAGCTGTAGTAATATGTTATTTAGAAAGTATATCTGAAGATCCTAACTTTATAAAAACTATGAGAGAAGTATCTAGTAAAAAACCAGTTGTAATATTAAAATCTGGAAGTTCCCAAGCAGGAGCTGCAGCTGCTAGTTCTCATACTGGAGCTTTAGCTGGTAGTGATGTTGCATTTGATACAGCATTTAAACAATCAGGAATATTCCGTGTAACAACTATGGATGAATTATTTGATGTAGGTTTAGCATTCAGTAAATGTTCATTACCTACTGGCAGAAATTTAGCTATTATTACAAATGCTGGTGGTGGAGGTGTAGTATCTGTTGATGCTATGGAAAGATTTGGTTTAAATTTAGTTCAATTTGATGAAGATACTATTGCAAAACTTAGAGAGGCTGTACCGGATGAAGGTAGTGTAAAAAATCCTATTGATGTGTTAGGTGATGCACCTGTAATAAGATACAAAAAAACATTAGAAATTGTTTTAAGCAGTGATGATGTGGATAGTTTAGTTATAATGGTATGTCCAACTGCATCTGCTGATCCGGATGGAATTGCAAATGCTATACTTGAAGGTTCAAAAGAGTTTGATAAACCTATTATTGTAGTAAATATGGGTGGTCCTACATTTGAGAATGCGAATGAGTTATTGAGAAATAATAGTATACCTACTTA
>JAEZRD010000048.1 GCA_023440975.1 Methanobacteriota archaeon
GAATTATATTCTTATATTAACGATATAGAATTATTTAACACTGAATTAAATAAATTTAAAAATTCTAATATTATTATTAACTCCTCCAATATTCATGATTTAAAAATCAAATACTTAAAACATTTTAACAACTTAAAAGAGTATGATAGTAGAATTAATTTTAGTAATGAAACTTTAAATCAAATTAATACCTTTTTAAAAGAATATGATAATTTAGATGAAACTGTTATAGAAATTAATAAACAAATCAAAATAATGGAAATTGAAAAGAATATAAAATATTTCCTTGAAAAAATAGATTCATTTAATAAAATATTAAATGAAAAAAGAGAATTAACCGCAATTATAAGAGATAGTGAAAAAGATAACATTAAAAACAAATATCAAGACATATATGATAAAATAAAACCTTTATCCTCTGATTTAAAATTAAATTCTGAAGATAAAACAAAAATAGAATTATTTATTAAAGAATATAGCAACCTTGATTCAATTATTTTTGAATTAAATAAAGAATATGAAAGTATCAAAGTTAGAAAAGATATTAATTTATTTAATGATTATTTAGATAAATTAGATAAATTAGAATTTTTTATTGATTTTAAAAAGAAAGATCAACTAAAAGAGGATTATATTAACTTAAGTAATGAAATTTCTAATCTTGAATCAAAATATAATTTCAAATTAGATACTGAGATTCATTTATACAATTTGGATAACCTTGATACAAAAATTGAAGATTTTAATAGCTCTTATGTTAACAAAGAATTAATGGATAACCAGGAATTTTTTGATGATATAGATGGTAAAAGTTTAGATACTCAACAAAGGCTTGCAGTTGTTGTTGATGAATTTAATAATCAAATTATTGCAGGTGCTGGTAGTGGAAAAACTTTAACTGTAACTGCTAAAGTTAGATATTTAATTGAAAAAAAAGGAATTAAACCAAATGAAATTCTTTGTTTATCTTATTCAAGAGCTTCTGTTAATGATTTAATAAAGAGATTACCTGAAGGTATTGATGCTTTTACTTTTCATAAATTAGGTAAAACTATTTTAAAAGATAATGGTGAAGTTTCAAATCCCGATGATGCTGCTTTAGAAAATTTTATTAAACAATATTTTAAGGAAAAAGTTATCCACAATCAGAAATTATCTGAGAAAATCTTAAACTTTTATGCATATTACTTTTATAACCCAATTGGAGAAGATGAAGCTTCTTCATTAGGAGAATTATATGATATGGAGAAAGGTAGGGATTTCACTACTCTTAGAAGTATTTATGGTGGAGATAATGACAAAATCACTTTAGATAATAAGAAAGTTAAAAGTTTAGAAGAATTAGTAATTGCTAATTTCTTTTTCATTAATGGAATCAATTATGAATATGAAAAAGAGTATATGCTAAAAAATAAAAATTACGAGAAACAAAAAGAATTCCTTAAAAATTTAATATTTAATAATATTGAAATTCCAGAGCAGATAAAAGAACAAACTACCATAAGAATAATGGATCGGATCCCAATTAAAGAAAAAGAAGATTATGAGTATAAACCTGATTTCTATTTAATTGATTATGATATCTATTTAGAACATTTTGGAGTTAATAGAAACTGTGATGCATTATGGTTAGATAAAGAAGGTAGTCAAAAATATAAAGAGGGTATTGTATGGAAAAGAGAATTCCATCATGAAAAAGGCACTAAATTACTTGAAACTTACTCTTATTATATGCAAGAAAATAGATTATTAGATCGATTAAAAGAGAAATTAATTAATGAAAATGTTGAATTTGGTGAAATTAATTATTCAAAAATAATGTCTGAAATTGCTGAACGTGACGAAGTAAATAAATTTAAAGACTTCATGAAATTAATTACTAATTTTATAGAATTATTTAAAGGTAATAATTATAAGATTGAAAAATTTGATGAATTTAAAAATGAAAATGATACGAAATATGAATCAGAAAATGAGAAATTTAAAAAGGAAAGAAATGCTCTATTTTTAGATATTGTTGAAAATGCATTTTTAGAATATGAAAAGTATCTTCAAAATAAAAATAAAATCGACTTTAATGATATGATTAATCATGCCACAGATTTAGTAAAACAATCTAAATTTGAGGGCAATTATAAATATATAATAGTAGATGAATATCAAGATACATCTCATACTCGATATCAGCTTCTTAAATCTATCCAAAATGAAATATCTTCCAAAGTTTGTGTTGTGGGAGATGATTGGCAATCAATTTACAGATTCAGTGGATGTGATGTTACATTATTCAGTGAATTTGAAAACTATTTCGAACATCCAGAAATTAGGTATATTGAAAATACTTACAGGAATAGTCAAGAATTAATTGATATATCCGCAAATTTTGTAAAGAAAAATCCTATGCAAACACAAAAATCTTTACAATCCCAAAATCATTTAGAAAACCCAATAAAAATAGCATATTACAACAAAAGAAATAAGTCTGAAAGAATTAAAGTATTCGAATTTTTAGTAAACGAAGCATCTAAAACATCACCTAATATATTAGTTTTAGGTAGAAACAACTTTGATATTGAATATTTTATAAAGGATGAAAAGCATGATAGTCCATTTACCAAAACAGGAAAAGACAAAAATATTAAATTAATATATTCAGAAAATCCCGATTTAAATATAAATTATAGGACAGTTCATGGTTCTAAAGGATTAGAAGAAGATAATGTTATATTAATAAATTTAGAAAATAAGATTTCAGGTTTCCCTAATCAAAAAGTTGATGATGAAGTCCTAAATTTCGTTGTTAACACTAGTGATCAATATGATTTTGCAGAAGAACGTAGATTATTTTATGTAGCATTAACTAGAACTAAAAATATTACCTATTTACTTGTTCCCAACCCCGATAAATCAGTTTTCATAAAAGAATTAGAAAAAGAAGATGAAAACATTGAAATCTTAGATAAAAAGATTACTTCAAATATTAATATTGAAACAAATGAAGATTTATCTGAATTTATGAAAAATAAGAAATTTTATAGTATGCCAACTAACTTAAATTGTCCAAAATGTAAAACTGGAATAGTAACTTTAAAAGTCATACAAAGTAAATTTGGAGGAGAATTCAAATTCTTTGATTGTTCTCAAGAAAGATGTGATTGGGATGGAGGACGTTATTATTCTGATATAAAATTTTTAGATGATATTGAAATATGTCCAAAATGTGGAGGAGTATTAACAATTAGAAATGGTAAATATGGACCATTTAAGAGTTGTAGTAATTATCCAGAATGTAAAAACCATAAAAATTTAAATGAAAATGAACTTGAAAAGGCAAATGAAATCTTTAGTACAACCACAAAATACAAAAAAACAGAAAATTCAAACTATAAAAAAATTGAAGAAAATCCTAAACCTAAAAATAATACCAAAATAGAAAAGATTCCAACCAAATTAACTTGCCCAAAATGTGGAAAAGGAACCGTGACACTTGAGACTAATAATAATGAGAAAGTTTTTAGATGTTCTGAAGAAAATTGTGATTGGAATGGTGGTATATTTAATCAAGATAATTCTAAATTAGAATCTATTGAATATTGTACAAATTGTGATGGAATAATGTATCCTAGAAATGGAAAAAAAGGATTATTCCTGGGATGTTCTAAATATCCTAAATGTACAGAAACACATAGTATAATTAAAACTGAAGAAACTGATGAAGTGATTAATAATTTAAATATAGAATTAAAAACTATTAAAAATAAGATTAAAGAATTAGATTGTATTATTTTTATGGTTCCTTATAAATTAGGAGGTAAAGGTGCTAAATTAA